>JAAHIA010000510.1 GCA_010671975.1 Leptolyngbya sp. SIO4C1
GCTAAAATAGCTTCCTATGCGGCTCTCCATGATAAGCGGCTCCATTATTGGCTCAATCAGGCAGAGCAAATCATGCTGAAAACGCAGCGGAATGAGACTATGCCCTGTGAAATAGTGACCAATACGCTTAAGTTAGAAAACCTTGTCAATCAGCTTAGCGGTGCCCCTCCTGAAGCGGTCAACTATGAAAAGTTTTGTGATTTAGTTAGGCAGGTTAGCTTGACTCGCGAATTCATCGAGCACTATCTTTCTTTTGACGATAGCGACTTTAGACGGGCGCTGATTCTTCAAACTTGGTCACTGACGGTCTATGTCATTGGCTGGCAGCCGGGACAAACCTCTGGAATGCACCATCATGGCAATTCGCTAGATGCCATCTACGTGGTTGAAGGCGAGATGACTCATCGTCTGCTCTTGCCAGAAGAATGTCAGGCGGAGCAGGTACCCTACGAAACGCATCCTGCTCAAGATAAAGATAAAGGCGTTGTTGAAAAAATCACTGCCGGTGGCTTTACCTTTGTAAACCGTCGCCACGGCCATCAAATTACGAATCTTTCTGATAAAAAGCTGGTGACGCTGCATTTTCGATTTGGGGTAGCGCCAGAGGACGATCGATGGACTGAGAATCCAAATAAGGATGACCCAAATCGTCGTATCTTTCGCTGGGAACATCTGGAACAATGTAGAGTAACGCTGCCCTCTTTGTGAGCTCAAAATCTATGACAGTACTCGATCTCGAAAATCGCTTGGTTACGGTGATTGTCTTGTTCAAGGTGAAGGAAGGCCAGCAGGCGGCAGTTATTGACAGGGTCAAGCAGCTCTTTGCGATCGCCAAGCGTCAGCCGGGCTTTGTTTCCGCTAACCTGCATCGCAGCTTGGATGGGGTTAAAGCTGCTAACTATGCTCAGTGGGAAGACGAAGCCTCGCTGGAGAATTTTAGGCAGCTGCCAGACGCTCAGGCGCTAGTGACATCGCTGCAGACGCTGATAGAAGAAATGGACTCTCACCAGTATGAAATTGTCGCTTCTGAATCTAAAGTTGGGACGCCCGAAATCAAACCCGGCGAATATTTTGTCCATTTTGCCGAGTTTCGGATGCCGGCTGACAATCAGCCGCGTATGGTAGCGCTCGCCAAGGAGCACGTCGGACCGGCCATGTCGCTAGATGGCTTAGTATCGGCAAACTTTCACCGTTCGCTCGACGGTGTGCGCGTGATTAACTACGGTCAGTGGGAAAACGAATCAGCTATCTCAAAGCTGACGCAGCGGCCAGGGTTTGGTAAAGAAGATGGCTATTGGACCGGCCTGGCTGAAAACGAATTTCATCTCTATGAAGTGGTGCTGACTGAAAACAGCGAAGCCTAGTCAGCATCGTTGGGTCAATTTCCACATAGCCTTCTTAGCCCAAGCCTGCGATACCCAGCAGCGTAGCCGGGAGGCTGTTTTGGCAAGTTGTTTTGGCAATGCCAAATTAGGCAGCTGATCGGCCTAGAATTGATAGCCCACACCGCCTTGAATCGATGTTGCGGTGCCGCCGCCGTCTTCATAGGCATCAAAGGCAAAAATGGCGTTGCCAAAAATCACCAGATTGCTGTCTGGTAGGGCATAGTCGACGCCCGGTTGAATCACAAATGAAGTGGTGTCGCCCACGGGGGAAGGGTCATCGTCGTCGTCGCTGCCGGCAAAAGCCAGTCCTGCGCCAACATATAAATCCGTCTGGAAGTTGAGCGGGTAGTCATAAGAGACGGTGGGCACAATCGCAGTTGAGCCGCCAAACAGAAAAGCCTGAGCTCGCAGCGAAATTGGCAGCTCTAGTAGCTTGTAGCGACCTGCTACCACCACTGAAAAACCGCCACCTTCGTCGTTGTCATCTTCAGTCAGCCCCAGAGCGCCGCCAATGCCGACGTAGCTACCATAGGCAGCCTGTGCCTGCGCTGGGGCCGCTGAGAGCAGATGCGCGCCCGCGATCGCGATCGCAGTGCCCACCGCGCCTGCTGTCATCCAGCGACTCGCCATCCAGCGACCGGGTCGATCAATCCAACCAAACATAGCGTACTCCTCACACCTACTCATATCGCTTGCGCCATCAGCCTGCGCGATCAAACCGGGGCAGAAAAAACTGCGGCTGCAAAAATATGCGATGACTTTAACAGATAGTGCAGCGAGTGGCACACAATTTTCTTGAAGTTTTTTTGCAGGAGACGGAGTACCTACGTCGGCCTAGCCCGTATTCCGCATCCCAGCAGCAATTCCGTTGATTGTTAGCAGCGCCCCGCGCAGCAGCTCACCTCGGCTGTAGCGCGACTGAATCATGCCGGATGCAGACGCAACGCCGTCGCGATGCTCGCGCAGACGCTTCAGCAGCGACACTTGTAAAAAGCCGAGCGGCACAATCGTGCCGTTACGTAGCTGCACCGAGCGCTGCAGGCCCAAATCGCCATCTAGCAGTCGCTCCTGTCCGGTGACTAGCAGGGCCATTTCGCAAGTGAGGCGAAACTCCTGAGCAATCTGATCGAATAGCGCCTGGAAGCTCTCTTGCTTGTCAGACGGGCTTAGCTCATTTAAGTAGTGCTGAGCAATTTGTAAGTCGACCTTGGCTAAGGTCATCTCTACTTTAGAGATCACCATTTTGAAGAAAGGCCATTTGGTATAGAACGAGCGCAGCAGCTTCAGGTGCTCTTCAGGGGCTTCGTCGATGAACTCTTTGAGGGCTGTGCCAACGCCGTACCAGGCTGGCAGCAGGAAGCGAGTCTGCGTCCAGCTGAAGACCCACGGGATAGCGCGCAGGCTGGGTAGGTCTTTCTTGCCGCCGCGCCGCGCCGGTCGCGAGCTAATCTGCAGCTGGCTGATTTCTTGAATTGGGGTGACCTGATGGAAAAATTCGACCAGCTCAGGTTCTTCGTAAATCAGCGCTCGGTAATGCTGTCGCGATCGCGTGGCCAGGCCCTCCATAATTTCGTGCCAGGGCTCAATCTCATCAAAGCTGTTGCTCAATAGGCTGGCCTGTACCACCGCAGTTGTCACCGTTTCGAGATTGTAGAGCGCGAGGTCGGGCAGGTTGTACTTAGACGCCAGCACCTCTCCCTGCTCGGTAATCTTGATGCGACCGCTGATGCTGCGACCGGGCTGGGCCAAGATGGCCTCGTAGGCTGGCCCACCGCCGCGACCGACCGAGCCGCCGCGACCGTGAAAGATGCGCAGTGAGATGCCATATTCATCAGTAATTCGCTGCAGCGACTGCTGAG
>JAAHIA010000511.1 GCA_010671975.1 Leptolyngbya sp. SIO4C1
GCCATCTCCTGCGTTTTCTGCTGAGGTGAGGCCGTTACGCCCAGCTCGGAAATAGCAGGAGATGGCCAGCAAGGTCAAAGCGATGATGTCTAGCGATCAGCTGATGCTGCATGAAAAAGTAATGCAGCACGAGGCGCTTACCCACACGCTGACCATGACCGGTCTGCTGGTGCACAAGGCCGCTCAGGCGACTGACGGTATTCTGCAGAAGAAGATTGATGAGATTAACAAAGTCAACTTCAAGAACCGCAAGCACCAAGAGCAGCTGAAGGGCGCAATTCTGACGCTCGGCACGCGCGAACTGACTGGCCAAGAGCCCGACCAGGGCATCTGGGGTCAGGCCGAAGATGCGATCGCGGCTATCAAAGGCGCGTTTGGCGGCATTACCGACTAGCGCTTTAGTACCGATACATCAGCTAACTGCCCGGTTTCTTAGCTAGCTTAAGCATAGGCTTAGCTACGTAAAGGAACCGGGTGTTTTAGGTGAACGGGTTAACCAGCTATCAGCTCAAGCTAATTGCCGCTGGCTCGATGCTCATTGATCACATGGGGGTGGTCTTTTTCCCGGATGCTGACTGGCTGCGGATGGTGGGGCGGCTGAGCTTTCCGCTGTTTGTCTGGCTGCTGGTACAGGGGGAGGCTCACACGCGCAGCGCCTGGCGCTACGGCCTCAGATTGCTTCTGCTAGGAATAGTCTCACAGCCTATCTATCAATACCTGTTTGACATAGAGCGGCTGAATATCTTATTTCAGCTGCTAGTAGGGCTGAGCTGTCTGCGGCTGACGCGGCGATGGCCTCAGCTGGCGCTGCTGATCTGGCCGCTGGGCGCTGGGCTAGCAGAGAGCCTCAATATTAGCTACGGCAGCTACGGCATTGCGCTGGTGCTGCTCGCTCGCTACTTTCAGCAAACGCCGATATGGTGGGCCGCCTGGACTGGGTTTCACTGGATTTGGATCTGGCTGATGGGACCGTTTCAGCTGCTGGCGCTGCCAGCCCCGCTGCTGTTTGGCTGGGCAAACGGACGGCGCGGCGCTAAAGCCAGATGGTTCTATGGATTTTATCCAGGGCACCTAGCGCTATTGGCTGTTTTGCAGCCTGTCGGCCAGTATGCAGCCAATTAAAGCCGATTAACATAGACTAAAGGCACGTTCTTAGCTGAGGCGCAGATATGGTAAATCTTCGACATCGGGCAAGCAGGATGGCGATGGCCGCTGGGGCAGCGGCTATGAGCCTCGTTTGGGTCCCTGACGCGGTGGCTCAGCTGCCGCCAATCTACGACACAGCGCCGCAGTCGCTGGCAGCGGCAGAGTCCGTTGCCTCGCTTCCAGTCAACACCTTCTTAGAGAACGTGGTTGTCGCCCCTGACGGCGTACTCTATGTCACCAGTCACGAAACCGGCAGCATCTTGCGAGTTGAGGCAGGGGAGGTAGAGACCTACGCTCAGATTGCTGGCAAGGTTGCCGGCATCGCCCTGGGGCCAGAGCAAACGCTGGTAGTGACTGGGGCCAACGAGACTGGGATGCCGGCGATATTTCAGGTAGCGGCAGACGGCGCTGTCGAGACGCTGCTGCTGCCCGACGCCGTGTTTCTCAACGGGGTGACGCCGCTGTCAGAAACGCAGTACCTGGTGGCAGACTCCTACCTGGGGGCCATCTGGCAGGTAGACGTGGCTCGGCAAACGGCCAGCATGTGGCTAGAGCATCCGCTGCTAGCTAGGGCCAACGCTGAGAATCCGATTCCGGGCGTCAACGGCCTGAAGGTTCAAGACGGTATTCTCTATGCGTCTAACACCGAGCAGATGCGGCTGCTCAAGATTCCCATCAATGCGCTGGGCGAAGCCGAAGCGCCCGAGATTTGGCTAGAGCAGGTAAATATTGACGACTTTGACTTTGATGCGGCCGGCAATCTCTACGGGGCAACGCACATTTACAACAGCGTCGTGGCGATCGCACCTGACGGCCGCCTCACCACTATCGCGACGGCTGAGGCGGGCGTCACCGGCAGTACCGCTGTGGCGCTCTCTCCAGAAGAGGCAGCGCTCTACGTGGTCACTAACGGCGGCATGTTTCTACCGCCGCCGGAGGGCGTGCTGCCGGCACAGATTGTGCGGCTTAATCTTGATACGCTAGAACTGCCCGCCCTAGAATCATCAAGCCTATGAACTGGACAACTCGCCTGCGCCAGCTAGCCGTCTGCGCTGCGATCGCGCTGCTTAGCGTTGGCTGCACCACGCTGCCAGCGGCTCAGCCCGATAGCCCCTACAGCTATAAATCGCCGAGCGCAGACGGCATTGGCAAAGTTTATCTGGGTCGTGAGATCGCGCAGGTGATGGGCCACCAGGGAGCCTACTGGCTAGAGCGCCCTAGCCGCGAGCTAGAGGAGCGCCCAGACATGGCGATTGACGCCTTAGATCTGCAGCCGACCGATGCGATCGCCGATATCGGTGCGGGCACCGGCTATATGAGCTTTCGCCTAGCGCGGCAGGTGCCGCAGGGCAATGTGATTGCCGTTGACGTACAGCCAGAGATGATCGCGCTGCTAGAAGCGGCACGCGACGAGCAGCAGATGACTAACGTTGAGACGGTGCTGGGTGCAGAAGATGACCCCCATCTTTCGCCCGAAACCTTAGACCTGGTCCTGATGGTCGATGCCTATCACGAGTTCGCCTATCCGCGTGAGATGGCAGCCGCGCTGGCGGCAGCGCTCAAACCGGGCGGTCGCTTGGTACTCGCCGAATACCGGGCCGAAAACCCGCTGATTATGATCAAGCGGCTGCATAAAATGTCGCAAAAGCAGGTTAAGCGCGAAATGGCGGCGGTAGGGCTGCGCTGGCTTAAAACTGACGAGCGGCTGCCGCAGCAGCATCTGCTTTTCTTTGAAAAACCTGCCGGCTAGGGCTGCGTCACGCTTAAAATTTCGGTCTGAGCAGGCGAGGGGAGCCCTATTGGCAATCACCGCGCCTCCCCTAACCCGAAAATTTATGGTTGACCGTCCATTAGCATCGATAGTTTTTAAAGATAGTGTTAATCCGCTGATGCCCTCCTGCGGATTGCGAGTAGTTTTTCGTAAGAATAAAGATAAATAAGTATGGAGCGGCCAATGAGGAGTTATTGTCAAATGTGGTGTATCTAGCATCATCAGGCGACCTTCTGCAACGGGTCTAAATCAGTATCAGTCTCCTCAGCTCGAATACCATCTTTGAATGAGACACCTTCAATCACCTCGGCTA
>JAAHIA010000512.1 GCA_010671975.1 Leptolyngbya sp. SIO4C1
TGTGTTGGCCTTCCTCATTCAGGCGCTGCGTGCCAAGCGTTTCGGGCAGATGATGCCGAGCCTGATTCCTCAACTGCCTGAGACGGTTCTTAGCCCTGATCCTTCGTGACCCCCTGAACAATTACGCGGTGAGCTGATAACGGAGAAAATCGCTGACGACCTTTTCGGTGTAGACGATAGGATTCAGCATGGGGATGGATGTAGGGTTCAAACTAGAATGTGAAAGCTAATCTATGTATTCTTTAGTAGGCAGAAAATATCAGCGAGGTTTCTGGCTAGGATGCCCACAGTTGGGTGCTAACAAGTCGAAAATTTAGGTTTTCTATAGCAAAAAAGATACGGAAAATAGCTTGTAGCATTTTTCCCAATCACAAAATGTAATACGGAGTCGCTTAAGATCGAGGCTCTGACAGTATCTGAAAAAACATTGAGCGATCAGTACCACATAGATCAACAGGCATACAATTTAAATGTACGCCGAGGACCCCTCGTTGGGTTTCCGGGGAGGGGTTAAAATCCTAATCCTTGGCGCAAGGGCGGTAGTGCGACTGCGCTACCGCCTCTTTAATTCAAACTTCTCTGAGTAGTCTGACCGTTTTTGCTCTGATTAATTTTTTGGAGCGTTGCGAAGACATCGTCGTCGAAGTGAGCTTTATTCCAGTTTTGAGCGTTTAAGATGCTCTTGAGCGCTTTTGTGTCTAACTTTGCGCCATTGAAATGAGTATCGCTGAGATTGGCTGCTTCGAACTGAGCACCGTGCAAATTCGTGCCTCTAAAGCGTGCTGACTGAAGCTTGGCACTCTGAAGCTGTGCATTTTTGAGATTAGCATCTTTGAGATTGGCCGCAATCAGATTGGTGTTGTGAAAGATTGCTCCCTCTAGCTCGGCACGAACCAACTGCGCTTCAGTCATGTTGGCATGAGTGAAGCTTGCATGGTTGAGATGAGCTGCCCTGGCGTGAACACGTTGTAGCTGAGACCGATAGAAATCGGCATTGTCAAGAATAGCCTCTTGAATTTCCAGATGGCTTGGATGAGTATGCCGATCTTCTTGAAGAGAAACCTGACTCAGATTAAGCTCAGAGAGATCGGCGTTTCTAAGATAGGCCTTTGTTAGTGGAATTTCCAAAGGCTGTCTCTGGTCCTGAGACTGGACTTTGGCGAGCTGTAGGCGCACTGATTTTTCAAACGCTCTGACTAGGAAACTGCGGACTTTTTCATCAAAATCATCAATGGCCAGGTTAGCTACTAGCACCCAGTAGATCTGCTCATGTAGAGGCGCAAACTCAGGCTTGAGAAATCCTAACAGCGTGACGGCAGCACTAATTTGCAAAGCAGGTTTATCAGACGCTAGATTTTCAATGGTATCAGTTAGTTTTTCATTGAGAATACGCCGCCTTTCAGCCTCACGCTGTCGATTTTCTCGTGCTCTTTGTTCTAACTCGGCTTTAGCTTCTTTCTGGCGCTGTAGCACTTCTTTCTGCTGTAGCTGAAGCTGCTGCTGCATTTCTTTCTGCCGCTGACGTACTTCTTTGACACGCTGCTGGTAATCTTGATCGCGCTGCCTCAGGATCTCTTGGCCAGTAGCCCACAGAGTTATAATGACACCGCCAAAGCCAACGATGGAGGTTAGCAAAGAACTATAGGTCGAAAATATATCAAAGTTTTGGGCACGATTCTGTAATCTCAGTTCTAGGATTTCTTCTCTCAGTTTCTCATCTGTAAGATTGCTGTTGTCCATAGCATTTAGTGCATCTAGCGCTATGCTGGCATCTTGAATTAACTGATTGTCTGCCTGGGAGGCCCTGAACATCCAGAAAAGAGGAATCGAGGTGGCTATGGCAATGCCAAAGATAAAGCTGAGGATAATAGCGACAATAAAGGTTGAGCGGCGCGGCGGTTGGGGCAGCGATGATGGGTTTTCAGGATTGTCGTTAGCTACAAGTGCAGCCTGTGGTGTAGCCATGAGAGCTTCTCGCGAAGAGTAGGTACTTTATCTCCCTAGTAGCACTTATGGCCTGGAATTTTCGGAATCAGTTAAATAAGTTCAACTTAGCCTCACAATCGCAAAATTTCTTATTCTTACAGGCGTTACTTACGTCCTAAAGCCATGACTCAAGTGGAAACGCTCTGACTTCTTGCATACGGCTGAAGTCGCTATCGGTGGAGACCACGGTTAGATTGTGATGTAGCGCAGTGCAGGCAATCCAGAGATCATTATCGCTGACGCCGAGAGCTTCGATTTTTGTCTTACGGCGCTTTTGACGGTCTTTGGGGCCAAAGTGGCGAATGATGTCTGCTTTGAATTGCCCGTAGAGGTCGGCGATCGCATCATTGAGTCGATAGATACCGATGTCTGCCAGGTAAGTTTGGACGAGGGTCAGATTTTGCTGGTGTCTTTCGGAGTTGTAGGCCATGTAGAGTACTTCACCCTGGGTAATGATGCTGATGGCGACGTTTTGCTCACCGATATCGGCTATTTTTTGACGGATTTTGGGGTCGCCCAGGATTAACCGGCTGAAGTGGTTGGTATCTAGCAAATACATAGCCTAGGCCTGGATTTGGGAGCGGGTTTCGTAAACGGTTTGGAGGCATTCCTCAAAATCATCGCCTTCCCAGGTTTCGGTATGGCTGAGGAGGGAGTCGCCAGCGGGCCGAAAGTCGCTGGTGGTGTCAATCGATTGGGGATGCTCTTGGTGCTCTTTTTGGACCAGGAAGCTTATGAAGTCGGCAACCAGGCGCAGGCGATCGCTAGAGAGTTGATCGAGGTATCGGTTAATGGTTTGGCGGAGTTGTAGAGTATTCATGGTTCTTGACTTATCACTAGATGGAAAATGTGAAAGGGCTTTACTGGCAGGTTAGTGAAAATATTCGTATGGCAACTGGATTCGCATGTAATAGAATTCATGGTACTTTTCGCAGACGTATCCAAAACAAGTGGAGCATAGCTAGGGTAGTGAAACATCTAAGACAAAAGATTTCACCCGTTTATTGGGCTGTGATAGCTTTGCAGCTTCAGCGTCAAAGTATGCTTTTGCCTCTCCAAGGGTTGGAAAGGCTCTTGTATATCTCTCAGCATTAGTTTTGCGGTAGTCTTTGTCGCTCCATTTTTCAGAGTTGAACCAGCCTACAAGGTATATGCCATCTTGACAGCTAATTTCACTAAGATAACGATCGAAAAGTTGATCTTTAAGAGAGGTAGTCAACTGTTTGTTCCATGTACCTTTA
>JAAHIA010000513.1 GCA_010671975.1 Leptolyngbya sp. SIO4C1
GTGACGCGAAAGCTTTCCCGAAGATACCCATGCAGCTGCGTTTTACGCTGACCAAGCGTTCTAGATTACAGCCGCTATTACCGATTTGACAGCGTATCTACATATAAGTATTGACAAAAATGAATTTTCTTGGAATTCCTAGCGACATTCCCGGAATCTTCCCGATAGATCCCTAAGGTAATGATTATTGGGCGGAGAAATTCTGATGACATCAACCAATATTAAAGGGCAACAGGGGCACCAGTTTTCCTTTTCGCTGGAGCGCTGGGCGGGGCGGCTTGGCTGGACAAAGCGCGGCTTGCTGCGCAACTTGATGATTGCCTATGGCATTATTTTAGCGGCCGCTTGGGCAGGTGTGCTAGCTAAAGAAGACGTTAAACCTAGCTTCAAGTATGCCACCGTGCTGCTGTCAGTTGGCTTTTGGGGCGCTTACGAAGGCTGCGGCCAGAGCTATCAGATCGATCGCAAAAGAGCCATCGATGCAATCGAAGCTGCGATTGGTCCTGTTGTAGAGAACTAAGCGCACCTCAGCTATAACAATCAACAACATTCAAAATTCGTAAGTTTTCTTTTAGATACGAAAACGGACTAAGTTCACCGTGAACCTACACGGCTAAACTCTTTTGAAGAGCGGCTGAACTATTGCCATAGTTGCATGTCTAAATATTCTTTACACAGTCGTCAAGCTGTTCTCAGTAGATAAGTACAGCACTCTTTAAATTATCTTTGTTTTATTCGCTCAGACATTCACAGCACATGCTGTAGAAGCGCTAAAACAGGTGCAGCTAAATTAGCGCTTTCAGCCTGCGATTTACAAGCAGCTCGTCTCTCAGGAGGCTATCTGCGGTATGCCAATCTCTAAACTCTTGCTAATAGCTACTCCGACAGTATCTTTAACGCTTAGGGTAGCGCTCGTGCTTGTCTCTGACTTAACTTTGCTTCAAGAAATCTTTAAATAGACTTTACATATTCTTTAAAGTTGCTTTCCTGATATCCCGATTACACTTCTACTGTTTGGGGGTGGTACAGTGACAAGCTCTTCTGTATAAAAGATGAAGAGATATTTCGACAAGTCTTGTATAATTTTTCTCGACTGTATGTTGCATGAATTGCGGACGCTGTGTAGCTCCTCAGTGCCCTATCTTTTCTATCCTATCTAAGTTGCTGAGATAGTCTAGCCAAGCTGTTTTGCCCGTTTCGACCTTTAAGCGTCATGTTCAGCAAGCTACTGCGTTCTCGTATTGTCAAGATCTTCTTCGCAACAGCGGCTTGTTTGCTGTGTTTACTGTTTTCGACGGATGCGATCGCACACAAGTTGGGGCAAAGCTACGTCTATCTACAAGTTGGCGAAGACACTATTGATGCCCGGTTAGAAATTCCTGTAAAGGAGCTAAACCAGGTACTCGATTTGGGATTCCCGGCAGATAAAAAAGTGCGTCAAGCTGAGATTGAACCGCACCTAGAGCAGATTCAAGCCTATGTGGACAATCATTTCCAGCTCAGCTGCCAGCCGCAGACCTGCGGTCTGATGTTTCGCGGCTACGATTTTTTGAACACCACGTTCGCCCAGTTTTTGCAGCTGCGCTACAGCGTGATGCCAGTAGACGGGATACCCGATCAGCTGCAGGTTACCTACGACGTAATTTTGGCCGAGCAGCCACAGCATATCAATATGCTGCTAATCGAAGAAAATTGGCAAACCGGTACCTTTGGGAATGAGTCACAGGCGCTGCTGATCTTCGATCAGGCCGGTCAGTCCAAGACGGTCGATTTGACTTCTGGCAGCCTATTCCGGGGATTTGTGGGCGTGGTCAAGCTGGGCATTGAGCATATTTTAGAAGGCATCGACCACGTACTGTTTCTGGTAGCGCTGCTGCTGCCGTCGGTGCTGCGCCGGCGAGACGATCGCTGGCAGCCAGTGGGCAAGTTTTCAACTGCGCTTGTCTACATCATCAAAATCGTGACCGCGTTTACAATCGCACACAGCATCACGCTTTGCTTAGCAACATTACAGATTGTGCAGGTCCCCTCTCGTCTCGTTGAATCTGTCATCGCCGCCTCAATTGGCCTAGCTGCAGTCGAGATCTTTTATCCCATTTTTAGAGGACGAACCTGGTTAATTATTTTTCTCTTTGGGCTGTTTCACGGCTTTGGCTTTGCCGATGCACTTGCCGAGCTCGGTGTGACCAGCCAGCATGCAGCGCTCTCACTATTTGGCTTTAATCTAGGCATTGAGATTGGTCAGATTGCCATCATTGCGATAGTGTTTCCACTGCTGTATCTGCTGCGCACGCAGCGATTTTATCCGCGCGTGGTGCTGCGCAGCGGCGGGCTGCTGCTGGGCACGATGTCGCTCTACTGGTTTATTGAGCGGGCTTTTGATATAAATTTGCGAGTGCTACCCACCATTCAGGGGCTGATCTAGCCTGTTTGCTATTGGAGTTTCGACTGGGACATTTACCTAAGCACTGACCATGACTTCTTCGATTCAGGCTCGAAAACCAAGCTCGTCCTCGATTGCCGCATCCTGCCTGCAGACACGGCTGCTGACGATTGCTGAGATTCGTCAGATCGTTGAGCAGATCGGCCTCGATGCGCTGATGGACGAGATGATAGCGCGCTTGACTCGAGCGTTTGAGCAGTTTGATCCGACCGAGACGCTAGTACCAGTGCGCACTGGCTTTAGCTATCAGCAGCCGCACGTGGGTCTAGTAGAGTGGATGCCGCTGTTTCAAAAGCCCGACCAAATTGTTGTCAAGGCAGTTGGCTATCATCCGCAAAATCCTGAGCGATATCGCCTGCCAACGGTGCTTTCCACCCTTTCAGCCTACGATCCCAGCTCGGGGCACCTGAGCGCCGTGATAGACGGCACCTTTCTGACTGCGCTGCGTACGGGCGCGGCTTCTGCCATTGCTAGTCGCCTGCTGGCTCGACCCGACAGTCGGGTGCTTGGGCTCATCGGTGCGGGTGCACAGGCCATCACGCAGCTACATGCGCTAGCGCGCTGCTTTGATCTATCTCGGGTGCTAATTTTCGATAGCGATCGCACGGTCAGCCGCTCCTTCGCCGCCAGAGCCGCCTGTCTAGGACTGACGGTCGATATCCAAATAGCCGATACCGCAGAGATCGTTGCCACCGCTGATATTCTCTGTACCGCTACCTCAGTTGACGTCGGC
>JAAHIA010000514.1 GCA_010671975.1 Leptolyngbya sp. SIO4C1
TCCTTCGATTCTGGTATGGTGAGTATTTCAGAAAAGTTCATGATGTCTCTATCCAGAAAAATGAAGATGGGGATTGGTGTTCAGGGATGATTTATCTTTTACAACATCTGGATAATAAATCTACTTCTGGTCGAAGTCCTTTTTTGATTTCTTCTCGCCATGCTTATAAAGCATTTGACCAGGTAGATGCTCGTAAATAACTGTGTTATTTAACTGGATAGTTATTAGTTTGTGGTCAGAGTTAAAGAGTCAGGGTTGGGTATGTTGGGACTTTTGTAAGCCTCGCTTTTACTGGCCAACAATTGAGCAAGAAGTAGCTGTGGCATACTTTTCGATAAAACTTCGTCGCGCTGCTGCTGTAGAGAGATTCTAACAATCTGTTCAGAAGGATAGCCATGCTTTGGCAAGGTGCGGAACCATCTTGGGAAGCGTGCCCAAATTTGCTGAGGCATTTCTAAAGCGAGAATCTGTAAAAGCCCCAAAGCAATGGCATTGAGGTTGACGAACCGTTCAAAGGCTTCGACTTTTTGCTCAATTTGCAACCGCTCGAGGGGATGATAATCGTCTAGTTTGAAGCGCTCCGGCCATTGAGAGGAGGGATCCATCAGCTTTAGCCAAAAGCGATAGGCAAAGCCGCCGAGCAGGTGGACCAGAGTGCGAAAGGTGACCTCGATTTTGAAGCGCCAACCGTAAGCTTCAATGACCTCGCTGCCCGTGAGGTTGATGTCGCTAGAGAGCAGAATGATACGCCGTCCACAGGGCAACTGAGTGAGGACAAACAGGACCAATTCGTCGGCATCATCCCAGTGAAACAAGAAGGTCTGATAGTGTACGGTGGTTGGCTTTCCATAGAGCCAAACCGAAGCCTTGGCACACTGAGCTAGCGGGGCAAACAGGTCTTTGAGCTGGATCTGGCTACCCCATTTACGCGGGCGACCCGGTCCGTGTTTGGCTGGACATCGGCAGAAGGCGGCACAGGCAACGGTGCTGATGCGAGCCCGAGTGATCAAATGCAAGCCCTTCTGGCGGAAGGGCCTTAAAACTTTCACCGTTGCGTAATAGGCATCAAGCAAGCCATAGCTGCCGGGGGCCATCTGCTCGATACACAGCTCTGCCATCTTATCGACCAGCGTTTTCTCACCCCGTGCCGACCCGGCAGACTCGATACCATCGTGTAGCTTCAGGATCATCGGCACCCAAAACAGCGCTTTTCCGCTGCCTTGGAGGAGTCCCAGCGCACTGAAGTAATGGCCCCGTATCCAAGTTGGTTTATGCACATCCGCCGATTCCTGATGCAGCCCTTTGACGCCCGGCATCTGGCGACCTTCTTTGCCGACCTTGATGCCATCCCCCACGTACACCAACTGCCCGCGCAACCGTTTGCTATGGGCACTAGCGCGCAGCCATTCTCCCCACCGATTGCACAACTGGTCAATGCTGAAGGCGCTCGAATGGAACCAGTGAAGGGCTTGATGGTAATAGTCTTCGCTCAGCCCAATCCCATTCACGTAGCTGCTTACTGCGGCTGGTTGATTTGTCAACAGCACGCCCCATAGCAACAGCACAAACCACTCATACGTCGCCGCTCGGCTAAAAGCTGGACGTAGCGTCACAACGATTTGCTCGATACGCTCATATATCTCCATAATGAAACCGGCTGATGTTTTGCTATTTCAGCCAGTTTCGGACATTCCCTACCCTTGGGGTAGCGGAATGTTCTTTTCTTTGGATGAATAAAACTCAGAGCCGAACTTCGCACTGTCCAGTTATTTAAGTCTTTATCAAAAAAGTAGTGGTTTCTAGAGCGATCGCACATCTCCTGTAGGTTGGGTTGAGCCAGCGAAACCCAACGACTCTAGGATAATCTTATTCCCAACCCACCTCGTCTGAAAACATGATTGCTCCATCGCTTCCCCAATCATTCGGATAAAATCCCTGCTCAACGTAGCGACGGAAGCTTGAATAAGGCCAGTCACGCGGGGCACTTACTAACCGATGGCTGACCGGATTGTAATGAATATAGTCAACATGCCTTTCAAAGTCTGCTTCATCGCGAATCTGGTGTTCCCAAAAGCGCCGTTGCCAGATGGCCTGTTCTTTTTTCCCAGACGGCTTGATGAGCGATGACGTTTGTAGCTTTCTGGGCAATGACGACTAAAATAAGCCTTGATCAGCCGCCAGCGCGTAGAGAAGTTAGCATCACCGTCAGGCAATGTCCAAATGCAATGGAGATGCTCAGGAAGCACGACAATGGCATCAATATCAAAAGGGTGCCGCTGCTTGACAGTGTAAAAAGCTTGACGGAGAAGTTGAATGGTTTCGTCTGTTTTGAATAGGTGCTGGCGATTGTAGGTAACAACGGTGAAAAAGTACGTGGCACCAGGAGCTGTAGCACGGCGGTATCGCATCGGAATGGCCTATCGGATATGGGATTAAGATAGGCAGGCTGAATGCTGAGCTAACGGTAGGTGTTGGGTTTCGCTGGCTCAACCCAACCTACGGTTTTGACAAACTACAATTAAAGATGCTGACCGCCGCACAGCTCCAACGTTATGCAGCAGTCTGCGCTAATTTAAGATTTTCGTTTGGATAATCATATGGCAGAGTTTCTGTGGAAAAAACTAGATTGCAAAAACCAGCCAACAGGGGGATTGGGTGCATGGAGAGCAAAAGTGCCTGGCGGTTGGATAATAGCTATTCGCTGTGGCGGTGGTGAAGGTGGTGGGGTAACATTCTATCCAGATCCTAATCACCAATGGGATGGCGGCACTCTACCCTCGTGAATTTGCATAATTAGGATACACTTTGTGGGTCTTTATAAAAAAAGTTCTGGCTTATTTAATTAGGCATGAAAATTCAACGAACTATCTATGTTTTGGCAGTGCCAGATCTTGAAAAAACTGCTGAATTCTTTCGCGATGTATTAGGTTTCACTATTCACGAGATTGGCGATCAAGGATGGCGAATATTTGCAAGAGATGATTGTCGAATAATGGCTGGACATTGTCCTGACGCTGTCCAGCCTAGTGAGATTGGTGATCATTCTTATTTCGGATACTTTGTTGTTGATGATGTAGATGATTACTATGGCATGGTTACAGCAGTCGCCGTAAAGCCCACGCGCTTTAAGCCGTGGGATATAAGGCGGTGAGACGATGCCGCTCGATGCGGCTTGAGGCGAACAATCATTTGGTTTTTTGGTTCTCCACATAGCGCTTAATC
>JAAHIA010000515.1 GCA_010671975.1 Leptolyngbya sp. SIO4C1
CCGGTGACGGTGACGGCTGAGGTACTGCAGCCGGCCGTTGCGGCGGTCACCCACGGGCTGAGCCTGCTGCATCCGACGCTGGCGGCGCCGCCGGGCAGCTGGGGCGAAGGCTTTGAGTCTCGTGAACCGCTGAGTGAACCGCTGACGCCGCGCGAGATTGAAGTTTTGGGCGAGCTGGCGCTGGGGCTGAGCAATAAAGCGATTGCGCAGCGGCTGATGATTTCAGAACATACGGTGAAGTTTCACATCAGCGCGCTGCTGGGCAAGCTGGGCGCAGCGAGCCGCACTGAGGCCGTGGCGGTGGGGCTGCGTCAGGGGTTGATTATGCTGTGAGCTGCCCGATGCTGGGCTGGGGGCAGGGGCCATCAGCTGAAATTTCAAAAAAAGCTCAAATGTGTGCTTTAGGGGGTAGCCGGGATCGGTATCAAACAGTACAAGGAAGAAAGCTAGGTTTCGCATCGGACCCGAGCTTGATGCTATTTGCACGGTAACACTCATGCGTACGCTCTTTAACACCCTACAGCGCCTAATTGAGACGGTCATGGGGCTAACGGCCATGCCCTGGTGGGTCAAAGTTTCGACCGAGTCCCCCCACTGCCTTTACTACTTTGGTCCCTTTAGCAGCCAGCACGAGGCGACCTACGCTCAGCCGGGCTACATTGAAGATTTGATGCAGGAAGGCGCAGAGCAAATTCAGGCTGCCATCACGCGCCAGCAGGCTCCAGAGCAGCTGACTGTGGAATACGTCAGCTAGAGCTGCCAGTAGGCCAGCAGCGCCAGCCGCCCCAGCCACTTTTCACGCTGCGATCGCCGTCGCCAGCTGTGATAGTCAATCTGCTTACTCTGATTAAAGCCTTGCCCAAAAAACTGCTGCACCTTGGCCAGCAGGTCAGGGTCAGGGCTGGCCACGTTGAGCTCGTCATTCTGAAACAGGCTGCGCGGGTCAATGTTGGCGCTGCCTAAGCTCACCCAGGCTTGGTCAATCAGAATGGCCTTGGCATGCATCATGCTGGGCTGGTATTCGCAAATCTTGATATCGGCCTTGAGCAGGTCGCCGTAGAGCATCCGAGCGGCATAG
The DNA here is from genome assembly GCA_010671975.1 of Leptolyngbya sp. SIO4C1. Lineage (GTDB taxonomy): Bacteria > Cyanobacteriota > Cyanobacteriia > Phormidesmidales > Phormidesmidaceae > SIO4C1. The sequence goes on from JAAHIA010000515.1 coordinate 1,079, forward strand.
TAAACCAGCTGCTTATCGGCATTGGACCCCATCGTCAGAATGCGCACATCGACGCCGCGCTGGCGCGCCTGAACTAGCACGCGGCGAATATCGGCATGGGGTAGCCAGTAGGGGCTAGCAATCCAGATGTGCGATCGCGCCGCCAGGCACCAAGTTTCTACCAGCGCTCGCAGCGACGAACTGCGATAGCTTGGATCTTCGCCACTGGTAATCAAAATGTCGGTTCGCTCAACTGAGCTGTGCAGCGGTTTCACCGGCTGATTAACCATGTCAATTTGGCCGCCGCTGTCTAACCAGTGCTGCACAAACAGCCCGTAGAGAATGCCGGCAACTTCGCCTTCAAACTGTACCTCGTAGTCAAACCAGCTTTGGTTGCCCGTATCGGGCGTGCCATCCCACAGATCCGAAACCCCGGCCCCGCCAATTAAAATGCGCTGCTGGTCAATAATTAACAGCTTGCGATGGCTGCGCCGCAGATAGTCAAACGCAGCCAGCCAGCTCAGCGGCGAGAAAGATTGCACGTCGATGCCAGCCTCGCGCAGCCGCTGCCAGTAGCTATCTGGCATCTTCTCGGTACCGTAGTCGTCAACGGTCACTTGAATAGCAATGCCTGCTTTCGCCTGGCGAACTAAGGCCTCTGCAAAGTCATCAGCGCGCCGTCCGGGCGTCATTTTATAGGTTTCAAACTGAATGCTGTGCTGAGCACTGGCAACCGCCGCTAGCCGGGCAGCGAAAATCTCGTCAGACTTAACCCAGAAGCCGGTCATTTGCCCCTGACAGGGCAGCGAGTCAGTCAGACTAATTACGGTCGGCACAAAGCGCTCTGAGTCAACCGAGGGCACCTGCATCAGCCGGAAAGACGGTCGCCGCCGCAGGGCCCCTCGACTGTAAAGAACAACCAGCCCCGTCCAGATCAAGAGGCCCACAGCGATGGTTAACAGACTCAGCCAGGTCATTCAGAATTAGCGCCTATAGTTAATTTGCTAGCTTTCAAGCTTGGCCGTCATTTTGATATCGGCGTTGAGTAGCCTAGAAACTGGGCAGTTCTCTTTAGCCGTATTGGCCGCTTTCTCAAACGCTTGAGGATCGCCGCTGGCAAGCTTAGCTGTTACGTCCAAATGTATCTGAGTGATTTCAGGCGCATTGCCGGCCGTACTCAGCGTTACGGTTGCGACCGTCTGGATGCGCTCAGGCGTCGCGTCTAGCTTACCTAGCTGATCGGCGAGCGCCATCGAAAAACAGCCGGCGTGGGCTGCTGCAATCAGCTCCTCTGGATTGGTGCCTGGGCTATCTTCAAACCGAGTGCCAAATGAGTAAACGGAATCTTTCAAAACGCCGCTTTCAGTTGAAATGCGGCCTTCGCCCTGCTTGATGCTACCCTGCCAAACGACTGAGGCTTTACTGTCCATAGTGGTCTCCTTGTGCTTGATCAGCAGAAGCTATTCCCTGCAACAGCTAACGCTGCAGCAGCGCGCCTGCTAATCTCTACAGTTAAGAGCACTTCCCAACTGGCTCCAGAAAGCACTCTCCGACAATCTAGTGTAGGAGAATGCCAGTCAAAAAGATTCCATCTTTAGATCAACATCAGCTTTAGCTGCCTAGGGTTGGTTAACAACGCGATTGGATTTGCAGGTGCTAGAATACCGGCCATTGTAACCTTGCGGTCTTGCTAGCACCCTATGAACCTCACACGTCGTGCCCTACTGCCCCTGCTGGCTGCCTCTATCGCACTCGGCGCTGCTGCCTGCGGCGGCGGCAGCGATTCTGAAACGGCAGGCGATCCCATCACAGTAGGCTCAAAAGATTTTACAGAGCAGTTCATCCTCGGTGAGATGTATGCGCTGGTGCTAGAAGACGCCGGTCTGCCGGTTGAGCGCAAGCTTAATCTAGGCGGCACGCCGGTGGCGCAGGCGGGTCTAGAGAGCGGCGAAATTGATGTCTATCCGGAATATACCGGCACCGGGCTGGTCACGGTGCTAAAGCTGCCGGCGAGCAGCGATCAGCAGGCTGTTTTCGAGGCAGTTTCTGAAGGCTACAAAGAGCAGTACAACCTGGTTTGGCTCGACCCGGCCCCCATGAATAACACGCAGGCGCTGGCGATGACCCAGGCGGGCGCCGCTGAGTCCGGCATTCAAACGC
>JAAHIA010000516.1 GCA_010671975.1 Leptolyngbya sp. SIO4C1
TTATTGCTCGCAATCTGATCGGGCGTCAGCGCGATGCCGCGAGTCGCTAGCTGGGATGAGACCTGCTCTAGCAGAATATCGGGAAGCAGCAAGTCTTCGCTAATGATACCTTGTCCCTGCTGCTGCACCTCGGTTCCTGTGGCGGTAAACGCCACCACTGGCGAATTATCAACCAGCACCCCCTCTGCATAGAACTCTGGCGGCGGCGGCGGCTGGAAGGCGACAACGCCAGAAGCGCCCAAAATCGCTAAAAAACTGGCTAGCCCAGCCCACTTGTATCGATTGAGCGCTAACAGATACCGTTTGATAAAAGGGGATGCCATGATTCTAAGATTCGATGCAGAAGTAAATGAGTGAACCCAAATAGAGCAGAAGGTGGGAGTAGACCTACAGGATAAAAAAGAACGGCTGAAGATTAAAGCCTTTTAATCTAGCTTTGAACAACGGCGCGCTAAAACACCCCTTCATCAAAGATACCGTCAAAGAAAAGTAGGAATCCCAGCACATCTCGGAAAGGCTGAGTAATCGTATTGAGGGCATAGCTGACGCGGGTGACAAAGTTGCGACCGACGACAATTACATCGTTATCCTGCAGCGGCGGGTTCTGAGTTAAGTCGCCGCGAAAGGCCTCTCTGGCATTGAGGTCTAGTTGAACCGCTTTACCCGTCTCTGGGTCAAACCGCACCAACGCGACCGAGCTGAGGTTAGCGCGATCTGGGCTGACGCCGAGCTGAGCCAAGGCATCAACGAAATTACTGCCATTGGGTATATCCAGCGCGCCTAGCGTACTGGCACCGCGATTACCAGCGCCGGTTGAGAAGTTGATAAACCGCACCGTAATCTCCGGCTGCGCCAACGTAGAGCGCGACACTAGGTTCGGATCGTAGTCGCTAATCGTGCTTGGATCGAGTCGAGGAATGATAACGACATCGCCATTCTCCAGACGAATGTCAGGTAGCGGCTCGCCCTCTTTTAGCGGTGTAAACAGATCTACTGTTTCCTCAATCACTCGACCATCCGTGAGCCGGCGCTGAATGTTGAGCGCTCGCAGATCGGCTGTGTTGGTTGCCCCGCCAGCAATCAGCAGCGCTGTTGAGACGCGCGCTTCTGGTAGCGGATAGAACCCCGGCCGCTCTACTTCACCCAGCACAGTAACCTCTACGCCTCGCTGTGCCGTCAGCGTCAGTGTCACATCGGGAGGACCGCCATAGCGCGGATCGAGCTCTCGAATTACCACGTATTGATTATAGATCTGACGGATTCTTGCTTCGGCCTCTTCTAACGTTAGCCCCTCCAGTGAGACCGCACCCTCAATCGGCAAAATAATATTGCCTTGTAGATCTAACGTAGCCTGGAAGCTCAGATCAGGAAAACGCTGCACGCTAACAAAAATGCTGTCTCCTGGACCCAGCCGATAGCGATCAAACTCCGGTTCAATGAAGCCAAATCCGGGGCGGCTGCCCGGTAGTGGCCGAATCAGTGGACTCGGAACTGGGATTTGCGGAGACGGCACAATATCAGCATCCGAGTTGCCTGGCAGCTGATCTAGCGGATTAGGGGCTGCATTGGGCATGTCCTCAGCATCATCGCTGGGCGCTTCCATCTGAGCTGGCTCAGACAGATCGGGAAGATCGTTTGACTGCGCCCAGGCAGAAGTTGCTAGAAAGGGGCCACAGCTGCTGAGCATAGCCATCGCCACCAGACCACCGCGAGCGCGTCGCACTTTTCTCAGCGCTTGTCGAGGCAGTCTACCTGAGGATTTTACTGAAACGAATAAAGCCGTAGGCGACATGGAATGGAGGCGAAAACCAGACATAGCGTACTAAATAAAGCGTAATAACAAACCTAAAAGTTAAGGCATATAGACTAACAGCTAAAGCTGTAGCCAATCTAACCCATGATGTTTACCAACGGCAGGCATTTAGTATAGAAAATAGCTGAGTTTTAAATTTTGATAAAGCTAGCGCCAGAACTCTGAACAATTACGGAGCAGGGGTAGGTGAAAATACGCTATTCTGCAGTGCATTTTCAACGGTTTGACCCAGCTGAGTGATTGCCGTCACATGGCTATCAGTTTCGCCTAGCGGCGCAATGGGCAGTAGCAGACTCACCGCCACCCAAGGCAGTCTTTGATATGACTGCCACTGCGTTCTTTGATCGGCCCAAAACCAGCGACTCGGTGAGGTATGACCGCCGCCGGGCCAGGCATACCACTGCAGCACAGCATAGTTAGCTGCGTAGGTCTCGTTTTGCTGCCGAGCTCGAAAGTACCTGGCTGTGAACGAATGCCTATCGCTATGTGCACTCTGCAGCTTAATTTGCCGAGGCGTATCGATTTGCCACTGCTGAGCACCGTTGAGGTCTAGCCACTCTACTTCAGGCTGGTCGGCGGCCTGGGCCTGCGATCGCATCAACAGCACCGCCTGACCATAGTCTGACGGCTGCTGCGACGAGATCTGCTGAAACAGCCAGCGATCGCCACCGAAAGACACAGACTTGTGCAGCTCCTGCTGCCAGCCAGGAACGGCCAGCCCTTCCTCACGTAGCGCTAGCAGGGCCTCCATTTGGGGTACGTCAGGCGCGCTGTGCCAAGGCCACTGGCCAGACAGATAGCTAGGCAGCGCCGCGATCGCGACCAGCGCCGTCAGCAGGACAATGAGCAGAAGCTTTAGCGGACGCTGAGCAGGTCGAGTGGAGGGAGCAGACACGGGTTGAGAATTAGAAGTCATAGGGAGGGCGCTCGGCGGTATTACCAGCTGCAGCAAGCTGCAGCGACGCAGGCGAAAACTGTTCAATCAGGCGAACTAGCAAGATCAGCGAGCCAAGCATGGCAGCCGAGTAGAGATCGCCACCCCAGCTCTCGTGCAGCCAGTCAAACGCGCCGGTCATGCCGGTGCCATGGAAGTAGGTCAAGATTGTATTGCGCAAAATATTGCCTATCACGCTGATGGCGACAATGCCAGCAAAGAATAGGCCGGTGCGCAGCTTGGAGCGATACAGACCGGTCCAGTAAATCAGAATCAGGCCCATATATAGGCTGGTAAACAGCATCTTTAAGCCGGCACAGTGAGGGGCCACTTCTACCAGCTGCTGATTGACCGACAGGTAGATCTGGTTGACCTGCACGTTAATCCCGAGCTGCAGCAGGATAAAGCCTGCGATCGCGGCGATAAAGCGCTGCAGTGGCAAAATATAGGGCTCAATCAA
>JAAHIA010000517.1 GCA_010671975.1 Leptolyngbya sp. SIO4C1
ATAAACAAAGCCCAAACAAAGCCAAAACTGTTCTGGATCGCCTAGCGCGTTAGCTGTAATCAAATCGAGCCGATCTTCTGCGGTAATGGTGACCTCTCCTAACAGCGGTAGGTCTTGGCCATTGGGCAAAAAGCGTCGACAGACATAGGCTGCCTTGCGGCCGTCTGATGTCACCAAAGCTTTAGTGGGCAATTCATAATAGCGACTCGTATGCTCAAACATCAGCCATATCAACCCTAAACAGCGTTAGCTAAAGCCACCTAAACTGGTTCCTGAAATTCCCTCAATTCCCAGCTCACCTAGATCGCGCCCGCGTCCCAACTGGGAAAAGCGCTCCTTACGCTCATGGTGAGGTAAAAATAGTTTTCTGCTCATTGCCTCTGGTAGATCTTTATAGCTCAGCACATGCAGCCCTAGAGACACTTTGGCCCGAACTGGATTAAGATTCACATCATAGGCCTCTTCAGTGATGCTAAACTCTGTCAGGCGAACCGGCAGCAGCCGCTCCTTGCCCCAGATAAACAGCGTCATTGGCGCATCGAATGGCAGAATTTCAACCGTACCATCAGCGGCCTGTCGCATCGTCTCCTTCACATGAGCACTGGTGGGATATACCAGAGTTTCCAACGCGGCCAGCTGCGGATAAACCCCTAGCTCAGCGGCGGTCTTTTCCTTTCCCTTGGGCAGAGGACCTGTCGTATCAAACTCAGCTTCTAAAGTAATCGTCTCTACCGGTGGCCAGCTTAAGCGTAGCGGCTCCAGTCGAGAATTATCTTCTCCATCAGCAGACTGTACCTGTAAGCTGCGAGTCAGCGTATCCGGATTGTACTGAAATACGATGGTGCTGGTCACGTTGTTCAACGAGGTATCTAGCGTAACCAGCGCTCCCTTGACAGTCTTGGGATACTTTGAAAGCTGAAAATCTGCGTTAGTCATATTGTCTTTGAGAGTACGCCAACTCTAGCAGATTGCTGCGAGACATTGAGCCAAACTTCAACACAACTAAAATTAACGCCTTGAATCTAAAACAGCTCATTTTATGAATGTTTAGCGTAAATTTTTAATATTAGTTCATTCCTTAAGACAGGCGATCGCAGTGGTAATCCTGACATCTGCTACGATTTGTTTCTTATGGCAGAATTCTAGGGCTTGCAGCTTCGATCTGCAACTACACTTGCCTTTAGATAGCCGCTTAAGCCTGTCTAGCCAGCTTGTTAGCCAAGGGTATGGCTAGAGCGCAGTCGCAGAAAAATTCTTTTCATAGAGATTTTGGCGATGAACATTATTCAGTATCAAGCTTCTGCCTTATGGCACACCGTATCTGAGCAGGATACAGCTGTCACCTACAGACAAGCCGGCGCTAAAACCTGGAAAATCCTACAGCAGGCATTCGCGCTGTTTTTACTGCTGTTGCTATTTTCATCTGCTGTCATTCTCTGGATTTGGGGCCTAGGCTTCCATAGCGGTCGCAGTTTCCGCATCTGGTTAGAAACTGAACAGCCACCCATCGAGAAACTAGTCTATATCATCGCCAGAATAGTTGCCTGGCCCTTGGAAAAAGCTATCACCTGGGCCAATCAGTATGTTGAGAAATACCTGGGCTGGCAAAGTTCGCTCGATTTTCACTTCTTAGAGCCGGGCGAGGATCAAAAAGCCATCAGCCCTAGCGCTCAATCAGACGATGATGACGAGTCCTAAAGCCGCTCAAATATCTATGCTCAGTGGCGCTCACAAAGTGGGGCTGGTAGGGTAAACCAGCCCGCTTAATCTAGCTATCCGCTGCGCCTGCGTCGGCTGCAGTCGGCATTGCTTCTTTATCAGGGTTGATGACATAGCACAGGCCCTGGCTAATAAAGCCAATAATAAAGGCAATCAAGAAAGGAGAGATGACAAGCCAGTAGAAAAGTTTCAACATAGGACTCAGTGTGGTTTAAACACGATTATGACAGGTTGATCGAGCGACTGCTTGGGCGCGGCGGCACCGGCTGAGCTATCTGCTGATAGACAGATTGGGCAATAGACCGCCCCATCTGAGTGGGATCAGCGGCATGCGTTAGCGTCAGAGTAATCGGAACTTTCGAAAAAGTGCCTCCTTTTTGTAGATGGGAGGGCAGCCTGCGGGTGCTGAATATCCGAGAAAGCTCTGCCTCAACAGCAGCCTGTAAGCGAGCCCGCTGGCCGGGCGCTAAATCAATCTCTAAAATTAGCTGCTAAATTTGGAGGTTGATAGTCATGATGATGTCTTTAATGCCTGCGGTGCTAATACTACAGCTTTCAACAATTTCAGATCCGCTAGGTACCGCAGCTTTCTCAGTCACGCTAGTTCCTAGTCACCTATATTGTTAAAACTAATCGATAAAAATGCTGCTATTTGACTCAATTCGTAAACTGTTGATTGCCATTTGACCAGCAGGCAATGGCGTTAAAAAAACTAACGAAGTAATGTACTTTGTTAAAGATGCGGGTCTCGTATTTTGTCTTCACAGTACACTGAGCGTGATCAGGTAGCCACACCCCGCTATTTTTGCACATATTCTTAACTCTCGCTCTCGACTCATTTCTCGTTCAACGTTTATGTGACCAGGGCGTGCAGGAGGGAGGACTTGCCCGAGCCGGTCTTGCCGGCGACGAGGGCGTGCTGCTCGACGCCGTGGCCGAGGGTGAACTTCTGGAGCCGGGTGGCGCCGGTGCGGCCGATGGGGACGGAGAGCTCGTCGGCGCTGTCGGCGGTCCAGCGTTGGGCGGCGGGGGGGGTGATGCTGGTGAAGGGGACCTGGACGCGTTCGGCGTCGACGGCGGCGGCGCCGATGCGTTGGAGCAGGGCGGTGGCGGTGGCGTCGCCGGGGGCCTGGTCGAGGGTGAGCGGGAAGCGGCCGACGGTCTCGTCGCCGATGCGCCAGCCGGCGGGGTCGCCGGGGTTGAGGCGTTCGCGGCGGACGGTGACGCAGTGGCGCTGGAGGTCGTCGTCGATGGCGGCGGTGAGCGGCTTGCGCGGGTCGCGGAGCAGGAGGACGAAGACGCCGCAGCGTCCGCCGGCGGCGGCGATGCTGGAGAGTCGGGCCAGGCCGTCTTCGGAGAGGCCGTGCGGGAAGTCGGCCATGACCAGGAAGCGGTAGGGCTCGGCGAGCTCGCCGGCCTGGGCGTTGTAGGCCTCGATGGTCTCGAAGTCGTTGCGGAGGTATTTCTGGATGACCACGGCCATG
>JAAHIA010000518.1 GCA_010671975.1 Leptolyngbya sp. SIO4C1
TGATCTCAGCCAGGCCTAGACCCGGCTGAGATCTTTGGGCTCAGCTAGGCAGCTGCCTAGACATTGGTAGCCTTACGAGTAGACTTGTCGCCCACTTTGGCAAAGAAGCCCCATTCGACCTGCTCGGGAGAGAGATCGGGGTCAACCCCGGCAAAGACGTCTCGGTACAGCGTCCGAGAGCCGTGCCAGATATGGCCAAAGAAGAACAGCAGCGCAAAGACCGCGTGAGCGTAGGTGAACCAGCCGCGTGGGCTCGTCCGGAATACGCCATCGGATTCTAGGGTCTCGCGATCAAACTCAAACGGTTCGCCCAGCTGAGCCTTACGCGCATAGCGCTTCAGCGCTGCCGGATCGGTCACGGTTTGACCATCTAGCAGACCGCCGTAGAAGGTCGCTGTCACGCCAGTTTGCTCGAAGCTGTAGCGAGACTCAGCTCGACGGAAGGGAATGTCAGCTCGGACAATGCCCTCCGAATCGGTCAGCACCACGGGGAAGGTCTCAAAGAAGTTAGGCAGACGCCGCACAGACAGGACGCGCCCTTCGCCGTCTTTGAAGACCGGGTGGCCCAGCCAGCTCACGGCAATACCGTCGCCGCTGTCCATCGGACCCACGCGGAACAGACCGCCCTTGGCCGGGCTGTTACCCACATAGTCGTAGAAGGCCAGCTTCTCAGGAATACTGCGATAGGCTTCTTGCATCGATAGCCCATCTGCCGTGTCGGCCTGAACGCGGCGCTCAATCTCCTGCTTGAAATAGCCTGAATCCCACTGATAGCGGGTAGGACCAAACAGCTCAATCGGCGTGGTTGCACTGCCGTACCACATCGTACCGGCCACCACAAACGCTGCAAAGAAAACGGCGGCAATACTGCTAGAGAGCACCGTCTCGATATTCCCCATGCGCAGCGCCTTGTACAGCCGCTGCGGGGGTCGCACCGTCAGGTGGAATAGGCCAGCCACAATGCCAACAACGCCAGCGGCAATGTGGTGAGCCACCACCCCGCCAGGATTGAAGGGGTTAAAGCCAGCCGGCCCCCATTCTGGGGCAACGGCCTGCACGTGACCGGTCAGGCCATAGGGGTCTGACACCCACATGCCGGGTCCCCACAGTCCGGTGAGGTGAAAGGCGCCAAAGCCAAAGCACAGCAGCCCGGACAGGAATAGGTGAATGCCAAACATTTTGGGCAAGTCCAAAGCCGGCTCGCCCGTACGCGGATCTCTAAACAGCTCGAGGTCCCAATAGACCCAGTGCCAGACGGCTGCTAAGAACAGCAGACCCGACAGCACGATGTGCGCGATCGCAACGCCTTCAAACGACCAGATGCCCGGATCAACGCCTGCTTCTCCGGTGACGCTCCATCCACCCCAAGAGCCTGTTACGCCCAGTCGGGCCATAAAAGGCAATACAAACATGCCCTGACGCCACATTGGGTTCAAGACAGGATCGCTTGGATCAAAGGTGGCTAGCTCAAAGAGAGCCATGGAGCCAGCCCATCCTGACACAAGCGCGGTGTGCATCAGGTGTACACTAATCAGCCGTCCTGGATCGTTCAGAACCACTGTGTGTACTCGGTACCAGGGTAGTCCCATTGACTACGCTCCTCCTCCTAGGTTTCAAAAAATGTTAGCCGCTACGTTAAGAGTGCCAATATTGTATAAGGCTACCAGATTCAGACTCTCATAAACGAGACTCGCCGATCAGCGAGTCCCGAAATCCGTTCAAAACCAGATAGGCAGCTAGGTCTAAACGGCCTCTGACCGGCGGCAAAGCTAGATCAGAAAGATGAAAGTATGTGAAAAAGTGTAACTAGACTCATCTATTCAATGCAAGCTAGGCTATTTAAGGGCGCCTAGGTCGTATGACCCAGGTCGAGACGAGTCTTAGGGTTGGAGGTACTTTATGGCAAATATTAAGTTTATTAAAGAAGACAAAGAAATTGTTGCAGCAGACGGGGCAAACCTGCGCTTCAAGGCTATTGAGAACGGGATTGATCTCTACACCTTCATGGGCAAGTTGACTAACTGTGGCGGCTACGGTCAGTGCGGTACCTGCGTCGTCGATATTGCCGAAGGTGGGCAAAATCTGTCGCCTCGAACAGCGGTCGAGGAGCGCAAGCTCAAGAAGCGCCCTTCTAGCTGTCGGCTAGCCTGTCAAGCGCTAGTGCATGGCCCAGTTAGCGTCATTACCAAGCCGGATAAGAAGAAAAAATCTCAGGCAGCGTCTGAACCGGCTAGCTCAAGCGCGGCGGATGACGCTGAGGCTACCCCGGCTACCGAGGCAAGTGCAGAAGCTGTGGAGCGGTCCTCTTAGGGCAGCAGCCTGCTTTGCGCAGCGGTCGCTTAGGGCCTTGGCAAGCCGGACAGCGCGCTAAAATCCCTGCATCGAATCCCCCTTTGAGGAGATTTAATCGTGACCAAGGAGAGTGATATGCTAGGGGCGATATTGCTGTTGTGAGCGTAGAGGCTGGATCTCATGGAAGTTAATAATTTGGGGTTTGTGGCGAGTATTTTATTTGTGCTGGTGCCAACGGTCTTTCTTTTGATTCTGTACATTCAGACGAGCAGCAAAGAGACCGGTTCATAGCCTAATCCCCACGTTATTCCCTCAATCCTTTCACCCTTCTGTGCTAGGGATTAGTGCAAGCGCTGGTAGTCGTCCAGCGCTTTTTGCTATGCAGATTCGAAGCTCTACTAAAAAATTGAACCTTATGGAAGTGGTGCAGTGACCTACTGTCTAGGCATTTCAGTTAAGCAAGGCTTTGTGCTAGCCGCCGATTCGCGCACCAACGCCGGTGTAGACTATGTGTCTTCCTATCAGAAGCTGTTTGATTTTTCGCTACCGGGTGAGCGAGTCGTTACGCTCTGTACCTCCGGCAGCCTGTCTATGACGCAGGCAATCATTCAGCAGCTAGGCCGCGACATCAAGACCGGCACTAAGCCGAATTTGCACACGCTGCCCACGCTCTATGAGATTGCCCGCCACATCGGTCAAAAAATTCGTCAGCTGCAGGAAGAAGATCGGCCCTGGCTTGAAAAAGATGGCGTTGACTTTCAGTGCAACTTTTTGCTGGCCGGGCAGCTGCCGGAAGAATCCCCGATGCTCTATCTGGTCTACAGCCAGGGCAACTGCATTCAGGCAACGCCTGAAACGCCATTTTTGCAGATCGGTGAAACCAAATACGGTAAGCCTATCCTCGATCGG
>JAAHIA010000519.1 GCA_010671975.1 Leptolyngbya sp. SIO4C1
ACGAGCCGCGCGACGCCAACGGGCACGAGCCAAACGACAAGGACATCGACTAGGCGGCTCTGGAGCCGTGACTCAGGCTGTAGTTGCCTAAAAATTATGGCTATATGCAAAGCAAATGACCCACTAGCAGCGTATCGATGGGACCGGTGCGATCGCCTTTAATCGAAACCAGCAGATGAGAGACGCTGAGATAGTCTTCTAGCGAGAGCGTATCACCGATACTGGGATGGTCTTGGCGGCAGACGCAGACAAACTCCTCTCGAAAGAGTCGCTGCCCTTCATGCCAGGCAATCTGCTCTGGAAACAGACCGCAGATTAGGTCAGCTTCACCGCTGTCGAGCAGCGCCAGCAGCTGCGATCGCTCGCCCGCGCGAATCTGTAGCTTCACCTCGGATGCAACCTGCTGTAGCCGCTCTAGCAGCTTTGGCAGCAGAGCAAACTCTACGTAGTCAGTCATCCCAATCGTAAAGACGCGATCGCTCGTCGCTGGCTCAAACGGCTGCTCGCGCTGTAGCGCCGCTGCGATTTGCTGCAATGCCGGCTGAATCTGCTGAGCTAGCGCGATTGCGGTAGGCGTTGGCTGCAGTCTGCCGCCGCTTCGAACAAACAGCTCGTCGCGAGTCAGCTGCCGCAGCCGCGCCAGCGCATTGCTGGTCGCTGGCTGACTCAGCCCTAACCGTTCCCCTGCTCGCGTCACGTGGCGCTCAGCCATTAAGGCATCAAACACGGTCAGCAAATTCAGATCGGTTCCATAGAGATTCATGAAGGAAATAAAGTTCGTAAAAAATATCTATTGACTGAACAATAGCGGATTGAGGCCAGTGTGGCGCTGAGCTGGAAAGCTTTGATTAGGGAGATGCGGAAATGGCTCACCATTTAACAGAACAAAGTAGCAAAAAGCAACAAACAGCGGCTAAAGCGTTGCTCTGCCCGCTACCCTAGAAATAGGCCGCGTAGGATGGTTTTATGGTTAGTCCGTCTAGCGCAAGTTTCTTTTCCATTCCAATTCGCACGTACCTGCAGCTGTTTCGATGGCCGGCTGCGGTGATTGCTGCGATCGCAGGCTGCGCGGCGCTGGCGGCAGTGAATCTAAACGTGTCGCTGACTGACTATGGCTTGACCGCCTACTGTCTTGCAGCCATGAATGCAGCCGCCTGCGCTATCAACGACTATTGGGATATCGATGCCGATCGCATCGATCATCCCGAGCGACCGCTGCCAGCAGGTCGGCTCTCACCAGCTCAGGCCTATCAGGCAGCGGCTATTCTCTTTGCCACAGCGCTGCTGGCTGCGCTGCTGCTAGGCTGGGCTCCCTTTCTACTGACGGTTTGCTGCACAATAGCGCTCTGGTACTATTCTCAGCTGCTGCGCTATAGCGGCATCTTAGGCAATTTTGTCGTTGCTTTCACCATTGCGGCTATTTTGTTCTTTGGCAGTCTAGTCGGCCAGAGGCCGCTGGCGCTGCTCTATCCCACCGTTTTTCTCTTTGGCCTAGCATTTGCTAAAGAGATTGTTTGGGATATTCATGACGCAGCGGGCGATCGCAGTGCGGCCATTTTGACCGTTGCCGATCATTGGAGCGATCGCATGGCGTTTAGCCTAGCTTGGATAGTCTGTGGCGGACTGCTGCTCTCAGTTCCTCTGGCGCTGCAGACGCTTGCCATGAGTCACCCAGCGCTGTTCTCAACCTGTACGCTGCTTATGCTGGCTATCTGGGCTTGGAGCTTAGCTCAGTTTCAGCTGCGCCGGACACAGACAACCTATCGTCACCTCGTTGCTTGGGGGCGCATCAGTATGCTAGTGGGCAGCTTAGGACTATTGGGCGCCGCAGCACCCTGCTGCTAGCCTTTGCGCGTGCCTCGATCTTCAAACCGAAAGAGAAATACCATCAGCGCAACAACGCCAATCTGCAAAGCAAAGTTAGGCAAGGCATCGGCCACGTTGCGACCTGCTATCAGCTGCGAGAAAAATACCAGCGCGCCAATTAGCCCAGAAGCCCCAAACGTAAGATACACAAACTTACGCAGCCCCTTATAAGGTGCCTTCGCCTCAGCCATCAGGTGCGCATATTTTTCTGGCGGCAGCTTACTTGCCGCTGAACGTTGAGAAGATCGATCTGACATCTGATTTCCTGTCCGAGCTACTTTCCTATTTTGACAGCTTACGCTCCTTACCCATAGCACCCAATCTGCTGCTATAATCAATTCCCGGTATGCCGATGTGGCTCAGTGGTAGAGCACTCGATTCGTAATCGAGCGGTCGCGGGTTCAAATCCCGCCATCGGCTTTTAAGTTAAAAGCTTTATCAGCAAAGGGTTTCAGGGCTTACAAAGAACGCCTTCAGACTGCCAGTCGCCCTGATTTTGGGTGTAAAATAAACCCCACGTTGGACATTTTTAGGTGAGTTTGGGTGTAATTTGGGTGTAAAGCAGAGGTGTACACATGTACTCTACGAAACCGCCAAAAACGCCTTCTGGAAAAGCAGCTAAAGGCTCTGTCCAGGTCACCAATTCCCACGGTCGCCTACAGCTACGCTTTCGCCATGCGGGCAAGCGCCGCTACATTTCCATCGGCTTGCCCGATACGCCAACTAACCGCATCGTGGCTGAGCAGCGGGCCAGACAAATCCAGTTAGATATCATCTCCGACAACTTTGATGAAACCCTGGCCAAGTACAAGCCAGAGTCGGCTAAACGCGCGAAACCAGAGCCTGCGAAGCCTGCCCCACCATCCCTTAGCGCACTCTGGGAAAACTACTGTGAGGTCAAAAGGCCCATCGTTGCCCCTGGCACCTGGCGGAACGGTTATCAGGTCAATACGTCTCACCTGGAGCGGTGCCCCTATGGTTCATTGGCTGAAGCTCAGAAAATCTTTGACTGGGCCGTGGGAAACCTCAAGCCCGATCCGGCCAGGCGTTTTATCCAGGCGTTGGGGGCTTGCTGTAAATGGGCTGTGCGATCGCATCTGATCGACCATAACCCCTTTGCAGGGATGACTTCAGATATCAAAGTCCTCAAACAGGCAGCTGAGGATAACGACATTGATCCCTTCACACGACCAGAGCGACAGGCCATCATAGACGCCTTTAGTGACAGCAAATACTATCAGTTCTACACACCGCTAGTTAAATTTTTGTTTTATACCGGGTGTCGCCCATCTGAAGCAGCAGGGTTTCAGTGGCAGCAAGTGACGGCT
>JAAHIA010000052.1 GCA_010671975.1 Leptolyngbya sp. SIO4C1
TTGAAAAAACCAAACAAGGGCAATCAGCAGTCGAAAGGCTTGTTAAATCAAGAAGTTAGCTAAAAAAGTCAGTAGACAAAGTATAAAGAAAAACAGGCATTTGAGCTCAAAATAGCGGTCTCAGACGTCAAGGGACGTTGGTCGCCTGTAAGATTTGAACCGTCGGGCTCTGTGGATTTCGCAGATCGATGAAAGCAATTTTCTCAGTGTTCAGTTTTGCGTCTAGATGACGCATTCGATCTAAGACTAATAGCTGTTCAGAAAAGCTGGCTGTGTGGGGACCAAAATGTACCGCTCCTAGATCAGTTTGCAAAATTAAATTGCTGGGATCGCGCCAGTCAACTTCGGTAATTTTGAGTGGACTTTGCTGGATCGCTTGGTAGAGACTTGGCCAGTTCTTCTGATAGTTGGGCTGCATGCCTAAAACCCGTAACGTCGGTGGCTTAAAACTTTCGTTGAGCTGCGCAAAACTGTTGAAAGGCATCCAGTAGCCGCTCTCATCTAGCAGCCCCATCTGGCGAAAGGGCGCAACTTTCTGGATGGAAGAGACCGGAACTGCTGTATTCGGAACCGCGATCGCGACCGGACGCCGCTCTCGAACCCGAATGCTCAGTCCGGGCGGAAACAGCCGACGACTGACAACCGCCTCGGCCAAAGGCCCGTAGGTAACCAGTTTCTGCTCCACCTGCTGCGGCTGAATCTTCAGCAGGGGCTGAGGATAGTCGAGCGGCAGCAGCTCGTAAATAGCCTCATCGCTCAGCAGCTGATTACCGCTAACGTCAATTTGCGCCGGTGACTGCACAACCCACTTGGGAGACGTTGCCACTGTCACCACCCCGACCGTCAAGCCAGAAATAGCTGCCGTGCGCCAGAGAGTTTGCAGAAGACGCCAGCGCCGATGTCGCCGTAGCGCCTGACGGCGCGCCGTGAGATCTTGCTGAGACAGTCGAGTAAAATCTGGCATTAGCGAGGGCAGAGAAAAACAATTTCTAATTTAAGCATCCACTTCTCTCAAAAAATACGGATTTTTACAAGCGTTTTTCTACATAAGTTGGGGATCGTCCGGTCATTCTCAGCCGTCTGGTCATTCTAAATGTCCGGCTATGCTAGATATCTCAGTCCTTTGACCCTGGCTGAGACCGCCGTCATTTAAGCTGGTCGCAACGTCATAATAGTTTACTAAGCCAGCGCTGGCTGGCTATTAGATCAGCGGTTCTATGCCCAGCCGCGCGGCTAGAAAGGCGTACCAGCTCTTAGCAATGGCCCAGTCAGTAAAGGGAATGGTTGCTGTCCTGTCTGCCCCTAGGTCAAAGTGTAGGCAGATGCGCCCCTTTGGCGGTGCGCTGAGAGCGGCTGAGGTGGGCTGCTCGTTGACGGTTAAGGCCAGCTGCCCGACCTCGTTTAGAGAAAGCGTTTTTAGATCTGTCGGTCCCTGACGGGTTGGGGTTCCCCAAGTCAGCGTATTGTCCGTTTGTCCGAGCGCGGCGTAGATGTCATACTTGGCCCGCTCAAACTGCTGAGCCCAAATTTTATAGGATTCTAGCTTCTGGTACTCGTTCCAACCGGCCCAGGCCAGCCAGATAAACAGAGTCAGCAGGGGTAGCCAAAGTAAACCACGCTCCATGTCAAAATCGATGTCCTGATTGAGGTCCTTATTGTTAATTCTTGCAACGAGGCTGTCGTGAGCATTTCCTCTTATTGAAAGATGATGGCTGAGGGGTGTTTTTACAAGCAAGCCCTCGAGTCTATTAAATCGCGGTTTACTTTTCGAGGAGACGGCAACTTGATTTATTTACCTTCTTTATTGGCAGTCACTCCTAGCACCGTGCAGTGGAGTCCTGCAGTCGCGCTGGTGATGATTGTTTGCAATATTATTGCGATCGCGCTGGGCAAGTATGGGATTAAATACCAGAGCGTTGGGCCTGAGCTTCCTTCGCCTGAGCTCTTTGGCGGCATGGGGCTACCGGCTTTACTAGCCGTTACCAGCTTTGGTCATCTACTGGGGGCCGGGGCGATCATCGGATTAGCCACCATTGGCGTCCTTTAAGTCAGCTATCAGCGCTAGCTTTAAGGCTTAGCTGGGGCTCAAAGCCGCTGAAACGCTTCAGCGGCTGTCAGGTTTCTATAGCTAAGCTGATGTAAAAGCTAAGCTGCTGCAAGCACCGTCTGCAGTCGGTTCCGAAACTCGCCTTTGGGATGGCCGCCTTTGACTTCCCCAAGCACTGCAAAGTCGCCCTCTGGATCGTCGCAGACGATATAGGTTGGCCAGCCCATCTCCGCTTTGTCGGGATACTGCGTCAGCAGCACACCCCTATATTTGCGATAGGTGGCTGTGTCCTGCATTTTGACATTAATAAAGTCTAAGCCAAGCTCTGCAGCTACCTTGGCATCGTAAAAAGACATTTTGTGGCAGATCCCGCAGTCTTCGGATGAAAATTTGATCACGGCGCGAGGCATAAGCGCAGTCCAATATTGCTCAATTTACGTTTATTGTTTTCGTTTATTATCTTTAACTAGGCTGGCTGCTCACAGGCCAACTCGCTACAATCTGTAATTTTTAACCGCAATTTTTTAGCCGGCTGCCGCTTTGAGCGCCTGACTCAGCGCTGGCAGCACCGGACAGGGCTCGGCCGCCTGCAGTCTATCAGGCTTGCTCCAAGTAAAAGGTGCCTGCTGCGCTGCCGACAGCCACAGGAATCGCTTAGCTCGGGTAATGGCGACATAGAGCAGGCGATATTCCTCTGCTTTTTTGAGTGCAGCGGCCTGCTGCCAGGCGCTCCCCACGTCGGGGATAGGCTGCTGCTTGAGCTGACTGTGAGTATGGGCGCGAATTTGAGCGCGCGCTACTTCGGCCAGCGTAAAGTCACCTAAAAATTCGGTCTGAGGCGGTACCCAGACGGTGCCAGGAATCTGACGCTCGTGCAGAAAGGGCAGAAATACCGCATCCCAGTCTAGCCCTTTGGCTTTGTGCATGGTCATAATTGTCAGCTGGCCGGTGCGGGTATAAACCGACTCGGTTTCTTCGGCTTCGACCGCATCGAACTGCTCAGCGCTAACAATCTCCTGCAGTACGGCAATCATGGCGCTGAGCCGGCTGTCTTCTGCCGTTTGCTGTGAAATGCGCGCGGCTAGCTTATCGGCGGTGGCTAGCTCACTCTGGTCATAGCCCAGGGTAGAGCCAAAGAAAGGAATCAGATGATAGGCCGGCAGCTCGAGGCGGGCGCGCAGCAGCCCCGTGCAGTAGCGGCGAGCCAGCCGAGCCGGCTCAGCCTCAAAGGGCGGATCGAGCGGTCCGGGATAGAGAAACTGCTCTGGCGCGATCGCTAGCGGATTGAGATCTTGGGTTGGCACGCGCTGCCGATCGACGAGCACTCGCAGCGTCGCTTTGAGGTAGTCCGGCGAGTGGGGACGCTCAATAAACTGCAGCAGCCGCAGCATCTCTAACGGTACCTGAGTCTTGCGATCGCGCTGACCGACGTCGTAGATCCGCAGATTGAGCGCCGCAAAGTCAAAGCCCAGCTGCTGAGGATCTTCTAGAATCTCGCGCAAAAATCGAGCCTGACGGTTTTCGCGCACTAGCACCGCAAAGCTCAAATTCGCATCAACAGCGGCCAGCGCCTGCACCTGCCGAGCGAGCTGTCTTACCGTCTCGACTGTATCTTGTGGCTTTTTTAAGACGACGCCGCGCGCCAGCGGTGCCGGGTTGGCGTCAGGCTGCGGATCGTTGGTGGGCACCGGCAGAATGTCTTGCGGGCGAAAGGGCGTCTCGCTGCCGCTCAGGGGTGAATGCTGGTTGACCCAGCGCAGTACAAAGTTTGCCGTCGTCATGATGATGGCGCTGCTGCGTCCGGCCTGATCGATTGTGGCCAGCGCGCTGCCAGGGACTGAGAGCTGAGCGCAGCGATCGCAGAACTGATTGAAGAAAACCGGATCGGCCGGCGTGAAGGTCGAGTTGATGGCCTGATTGGGATCGCCAACTCTGACGAGGTTGGGCAGCGCCTGCGGCTGCTCTGGGTCAACCGCTAGAATTTCAAGCAGCTGCGTCTGCAGCGGCGATGAATCCTGCGCTTCATCTTCAAAAATTGCGAAGGTACGGCTCTGCCATAGCCGGCGAAGGGCCTCATCTTCCAACGTTTTTAGCGCGGCGAGAATCATGTCGTCATAGTCAATCAGGCTGCGCTGCAGCAGCAGTGCCTGATAGCGCTCGTAGAGTCCGGCCGCGACCGTGAGCAGGCTATAGTCAGTCTGATCGTCAGTCAGACGCTGGGTGAAAGTCTCAGCTAGCTCAGCCAGGTTCTGCGGCAGCAGGCCAGAGCTTTTGGCCTCATGCACTACGGTATAGGCGAGATCGGGCAGTACCTCTGTGCGCAGCACCGACTGTCGCCGCAGCCGCTCAGCTTCTTCACCGTCAAACTGCCGCCCCTCAATTAGCCGCTGGTAGAGGGCTGGGCTAGCGGCAATCCACTGCTCAACTGCCGCGCGCATCAGGCGGCTGCCCTGGTTGGGGGAAACCAGCGTGGTAGTGTCTAAGCTAATACCTGAAATTTCAGGGTTGCGAGTCGCAATCGTCAGCGCCAGCCCGTGTAGCGTCTGCACCACAAAGCTATTTTGGGGAAGGTTGAGCGCCCTCAGATGACGGCGCACTTTGGCTTTGAGGTTAGCCGCTGCCGAGCGTGTAAAGGTTACCAGCACCAGCTGCTGCCGCGCATGCAGCCCAAAGCGCGCGATCGCAGTAGCGGCCCCAGCTGCCATGCCGGTTGATTTACCCGATCCTGGCACCGCCGAGACCGCCAGCGGCCCACCCTGCCAGTCAGCAAGACGACGCTGCCCCGGTCGCAGGCCGTCGCGAATTTGCTGCAGTATGATTTCGCGATCGCTAAGCAGAGCGGTCATAGCAAGAAGGCTAGGAAAAACTGCGGCGCAGCTAATACACCTGCTCTAACGGTATCAAATTCTAGCTAGGACAGTGAAGCAAAGCGGCTATTGCCATTGGCAAAAACGTTCAAGACCAGGTTGAGCCTAGCGCCTACCCTAGAGTCAGCTGCCACGATTCGCAACCATGCCTAAAGAACAGGCCATTCTCTGGCGCGTGCAAGATTTAAATAATATTGAGGTACTCAAAGCCAGCTACTACTCGCAGACCTTTACTCGCCATACGCATGACGGCTTCGGGCTAGGGATTGTTGAGCAAGGGCAGCTGCAGTATGGGGCAGATAGCGGTGAGCCGGTAATTTCACCGGGTGAAATGGTTGTGATTAATCCAGGACAGGTACACTGGGGCGGCGCGGCGAGCTCGGTGGGCTATGCCTATCGCATCTTTTATCCAGACTGCGCCATGCTAAGTCAAGCGCTACAGTCGATTAGAGACGCTGACGGCCTGCCTCATTTTTCCAACTCGCACATTTGCGATCGCGCCCTGGCACACCGGCTATGGCAGCTGCTCGACGTGCTAGAAGATAGCAGCAGTCTGACGCTGCAGCGCGAATCCTATCTGATGATGACGCTGACTCATCTGATTACCTATCATGCCGATACGACACCAGCGCTGGCTCAGCTCACTGCGGAAAAGCAGGCCGTTAGGCAGGTTCGCGACTACCTACACGACTGCTATGGCGAGAACGTGTCTTTGCAAACGCTAGCCAATCAAGTGCAGCTCAAGCCGCTGCAGCTGCTGCGTAGCTTCCGCAAAGCTATAGGGCTGCCGCCGCATGCCTATTTGCTCCAGATTCGGATCAACCAGGCAAAAGCGCTGCTGAGGCAGGGCGACCCAATTGTTGAGGTGGCAGGCGCGACCGGATTTGCCGATCAAAGCCACCTCACTCGGCACTTCAAGCGATTTGTTGGCGTTACCCCAGGACAGTACAGCCGAGGCTGTCGCCATAGGTAGCGCTATCTAGCTTAGCGAACTGCTTTGACTAAGCGCCGGCCGTTCGGAACGGCTCCTAACAGCTGGCGAATTGACTGAGCGCGCGACTCTTTGACAAACAGCAGCGGCAGTATGCCCACTAGGCTAAGACAGCTTGATAGCGCAAACAGCAGCCTCAGATCGCCCGCGCTATCGGCCAAGAGGCTGCCGACGGTTGTGCCTAAGAAACCCGTGACGCCGATGGTTGCTGCCGCGATCGCAAAGTAGGCTGACTGCCTGTGCGCCGGGGCGAGCTCTAGCTGAATGTTCGCTGTACAGAGATCTAGCGCCGCCAGCGTTCCTCCTTTGAGCAGATGCAGCAGCGGTAGCCACAGCCACAGCGACAGCGGATTCGCTGCCGTTTGCACCCACAGAATAGGAATACCGGCCGTCAGCAGACTGCTAATTGCCAGTACGGGGCGATTCCCAATGCAGTCGGCTAGACGGCCCCACAGCAGCATCATGCCGAGATAGGCTCCGGTCAGCAGCGTGCCGTAGAGCGTTACCCACTGCACATTAATCTGAAGGCTATCGAGCAAATAGAAGTTTAAAAAGGGCGCATTGAGATTTAGGGCAAAAGTCCAGCTGCCTAGATACAGCAGCAGCGTCAAAAAGTTACTGTCCTGCCAAATTCCTGGCGCGCTGGCGTGGGTTAGCGGCTGAGCAGCCGTCTGCGCCTGCGGATCGATGTCTCGCATCCAAAACTGGCAGACTAGGCTGACCAGGCCCATCACAATCCCGATAGCTAACACCAGACCGTAGCCTTCAAGCGAGCCGCCTGGCCAGCGCCCAATCAGCCAGCCGCCAATCGGAACCGCCACCAGCGCCGCTAGCCCAGCTGCGCTGCGCCGCCTGCCAAAGTAGCGCCCGCGCAGCTTCGGCGGCACCAGCGCCGCCATCCAGCTCAGCCAGGCAGCTGCTCCGAGCGCGTCTAGCACAAAGCTGATTAGCAAAATTCCCAACGTCAGCCAGATCAGCGACTGCGGCGTTAGATAGTCACCGCTGACCCCGAAAATACCGACGAT
The DNA here is from genome assembly GCA_010671975.1 of Leptolyngbya sp. SIO4C1. Taxonomy (GTDB): domain Bacteria; phylum Cyanobacteriota; class Cyanobacteriia; order Phormidesmidales; family Phormidesmidaceae; genus SIO4C1. Next base: position 6,931 of record JAAHIA010000052.1, read on the forward strand.
CAGCCCTACCCACAGCAGCCGTGACAGCCCAAAGGCCCACAGGCAGTAGCGATGACGGCTGCAGACCTGTTCAGCAAAATGAGCGCCTAGCGGCTGCAGCAGATGCGCCAGCATAGGAATCGAAGCGATGAGCCCAACCTCAATAGCGCCCGCGCCCAGCTCAATCAAGAAGTTGCTGATCAAGACCCCTTTGACAACGTTTTCAAAGATGGCTGAAAAGGAACCATCCAAAGTTGATGCTTTTAAACTGCGGCGCAAGCTGGGCGAGGCTGTCTCAGCTGGAACTGACAGCAGCTCAGGCGTAACTGGCGGAACCGTGTGCTCCAGCACCGCTCTATCGGCGGTGGAAGTAATCTCAACTTGGTACGTTGTCATCCTAGCTACCGGCCAGCTGGCTCAAAAGTGGGCTAATTGGTAAGACGCCCCCAGATAGCGGAACGTCTGAACAGTGCGCCGCTGCGCTGGCAGCACTGCCCCGGCTGTGCCAATCTTTTTAGTTAAGTTAACGCAACATTCTTTGCAATTGTTTAATATTCTCTACATATATTCCCGAAGACTGGGGAGCGTTATATCTTCTTAAGAAAATTTGCGGCTGATATCTAGCTAACGGCATGGCTCTGCTGGCAGATGATTTAATCCGATCGAGTAGGCCACCCTTGCTGGTCTGATAATTTAGTCTGCAGCTAGCTGCGCAGCAAAATCCTTCAAGACATACTGTCCCTACCAAGCTGTATGAATAGAACAGGCCAAATAAAGCCGAATAAACAGCTAGGTAGCAGCGTCTATGAAAACTCGGCTTCAGGAATTTCTTACCGGCGGGCGTGATATCTTTCCGCTAGTTGTTGGTGCGGCCCCTTTCGGCATTCTCTTTGGCACGCTGGCGCAGAGCAGCGGTCTGTCCTTTTGGGGCGCAATGGGCTTTTCTGCCATCGTTTTTGCTGGCGCTGCTCAGTTTGTCGCGCTAGGTCTGCTTGCTGTTGGGACTGCCGTTCCGCTTATTATTTTGACGACTTTTGTCGTCAATCTGCGCCATTTGCTCTACTCGGCTAGCTTAGTGCCCTACGTGCGGCAGCTACCGACCGGTTGGAAGCTGCTGATCGCCTTTTTGCTAACGGATGAAAGCTACGCCGCCTCAATCGGTCGCTACCGTCAGTCTGAGGCTAGCCTCTATAAGCACTGGCACTACTTAGGCGGCAGCCTATTTATGTATCTCAACTGGCAGCTGTGGACGCTGGTTGGGCTCACGCTCGGGCAGGCACTGCCAGATACTAGCCGCTGGGGACTTGATTTTGCTATGGTGGCGACCTTTATTGGCATGGTTGTGCCCTATGTGACGCGCAGCGCTATGCTGGCAACCGTCGCGGTCTCAGGAATCGTGTCGGCCGCCACGTTTGGCTGGCCGCATCGGCTTGGGCTGATTTTTGCCGCGATCGCAGGCATGATTGCGGGCTATCTCACCGATCAGCGACAGGAAAGGCGCTCATGACAGAACTCTGGCTCGTGCTTGGCATGGCGGTCGTCACATTTGGCATTCGCTACAGCTTGATTGGCCTTAGCGATAGGCGAAGGCGATCGCCGATGCTGACGCAGCTGCTGGCATACGTGCCACCGGCGGTGCTCACCGCTATCGTAGTGCCCGCCGTTCTGTTTCCGTCTGGAACGCTGTGGGTAGGCTACGACAATCCGCGCTTAGTAGGCGCGATCGCGGCCATCCTGATTGCAGTTTGGAAACGAAATTTGCTGCTCACGATTATATTTAGCCTGATTTTTTTCCTGAGCTATCAAGCCCTGCTTTGCATTCATTAGTACGGACAGCCGTGCCTAAATTTAATGGCTGACTACCGACAAACTGTCTGATTCATCGTCACTTCCGTCCTTACCGGCTACAGTCCGCCGATTTTTGCGCTGTCACAAATATTTTTATCAAAATCCTCGATCACAGGTCGCTATTTAAAGGGATTAAACCGCCTCAGAGTAAGTAGCAGACAGTTTATTTCCCGCCGATCTAACCTAGAAGAAGCACGGACAATTCGAGGACTGTGACGCCTCCAAATCGGCTAGCGCTGTTTTTGGGGATACTTAGGTTACGTACAGTTTGCGTGCTGTTTAACGTCAGGGAACGTCAAAGTGATTCAAGAGTTTGATATCTCTATCACCGCAGTCGGTGACGATAAGTATTTGGTGCGAACCGAGCAGGTGGCACCGGGCGTTCCGCTGGCGCAAGAGCAGGTACAGTGGCCGGTTGCTGACTGGCTTCAGCAGGCCAAAACCCTGATGCACGATCCGCTGCTGGGGTTGCTTAAAGGCCAGTCGCCCCAGCGCTGGACGCAGCGTAGCGGCTATCGTTCTGGCAGCTCGCTGAGCGACGAGGCAGCCTTTGAACAGGTGCCTTCGCTAGTTAGCCTCGGTCAAGATCTCTACAATAAGCTATTCTGCGGCATGCTGCGCGACAGCTGGCTGACTGCACAGGGCGTGGCGCAAAATCGCCGCAACGTTTTGCGGCTGCGTATCGGCATTAAAGATAACCGGCTGCAGCAGCTGCCTTGGGAGGTTTTGCACGCCGGCGATCGGCCGTTGGCAACCGGCACAGATGTGACCTTTTCTCGCTACTACGCTGACATGCGACAGGGGCGCGATCGCAAGCGAATTGGGCTGCCAGATCCCAATCAGCCGCTGCGCGTTTTAATGGTGATTGCCGCTCCTAGCGATCAAGAGCGGCTAGAGCTGAAGCACGAAGTGCATCATCTGCAGACCGAACTGGCCCAGACTCGCGCTAGCTCGGCAGACTCACAGCAGCTAGCCGACGTGCAGGTGACAATTTTAGAGCAGCCGGGCCGCGCTGAGCTGGCTCAGGCGCTTGAGCAGGGCAACTTTCAAGTGCTGCACTATGCCGGGCACAGCAACTTGGGCAACGCCGGCGGCGATCTCTATCTAGTCAGTCGTCAAACTGGTTTGACCGAAAGCCTCAGCGGCGAAGACCTGGCTGGGCTGCTGGTGAATAATGGCGTCAAGCTGGCCGTGTTTAACTCCTGTCGCGGTGCCTATACGGCGACCGAAGAGGCCGGCTGGCAAGAGCAAAATTTAGCACAGGCGCTGATCAATCGGGGCGTGCCGAGTGTGCTGGCGATGGCAGAGCGCATTCCTGACGATGTGGCCATCACCTTTACTCGGCTGTTCTACCGCAATCTCAAGCAGGGGCATCCAGTCGATCTGAGTCTGAATCGCACGCGACAAGGATTGATTTCTGCCTACGGATCTTTCCAGTTTTACTGGGCCTTGCCAATTTTGCACATGCAGCCCACCTTCGACGGCTATCTGACGACAGCTGCCTCGGCCGGTGATACAAATTCCGATACGCTCGACCAGCTGCTGTTTGCCGCCGATGCTCTGAGCCCTGCCGCCGCTGATAGTGCCGCCGCCAGCGACTCGCAGCCTGCAGCGCCCGCCTCAAACACTGTTGTAGAGACTGTCGTACCGGCAGTGAGCGCCGAGTCTGAGACAGCAATTGGTGAGGAGATGACGCCGCCCATTCCAGAAGCCGATCTAGATGCGCTGGTTGAAGAGCTGGAATATGATGAGCTGCTGCGCTATGACGAAGACCCAGCCACAGCCGAGCTGGTTGAGGAGCTAACCCGACCCGCCGCAGACGCTCAGGCTGCTGAGACAGCGCTAGACTCTGCGGCTCAACCTGCAGCAGCACTGCCTGCAGAAACGTCTGAGGCGACAGCGACGCAGGCAGCATTAGGCCGCTATGACTCGCCGCTGGCGAAACTGGGCCAGGCTGCCGCCATGGCAAATTCGCCAGCACCTGGTGCAGCAGCAATGCGACCGCCGAAGCGATCGACGCGCAAGCAGTCGGCTTGGTGGCAGCGTCACGGTCAGAAAGTGCTGATTGCGGGAGGGCTGGGTGTAGCAGTGATTGCGATCGCCAGCGTCATTAACCCGGTTGGATGGCTGCAACCTGAATCAACGCCGCAGCTGCCTGCCATCGGCTCGCCCTCAACCGGTGGTGAGTTCAACCCAGTTGCCCAGGGCAACCTGGCGCTTTTACAAGACGACCTGGGCGTGGCAACGCAGATGGTTGGCCTGCTGATTGGCCAAAACAATCTAGAGCCAGCTATGAACTTGCTGATGTCAGCTAGCGAAGATCAGCGAGATGATCCAGTCATGCTGTTTCTATTAGGCCGGGTGCAGTGGGGCCTCTATATTCAAGGCGAAGATGACTATGATGCTCACGATGCCATGACTTCCTGGCAGGCGGCCGTAGAGGCTAACCCCCGCTGGACGGAGGCGCTGACGGCGCTGGGCTTTGCCTACTATGCCGAAAGACAGCCGGGGAATGCTTTAGAGGTTTGGAGTCGAGCGATTGAGTTAGCTGGCGACGAGCCGTTTGAAGCAGAGTTAGATCCGAGTATTGTCGAAACGCTGCCGGAAGAGCGGCCGCTTGTACTTAATGCCTATGCTGGCCTAGCAATGATTGGCTATCAGCTGGCTCAAGAAACTGCTCAGATAGAAGAGTTCAATCGGCTGATGCAGCAGTCTGCTGACTATCAGCTCAAGATATTGAAGGAAACTGGAACCGCTTTTTCGCCTGCGCAGCTTGGCGATAACTGGCTCTGGACGGAGGCTGCAGTCTCAGACTGGCGGGAGGCTCAAGCAGCGCTAGCTGACTATGCAGAACTGCAGTCCAGCGCTGCTACCGTTGAATCTGTGGCTGAGCCTGAGTAGGCTTTACTAGCTTTTTACTGTGTGGCCTTCACTTGTATGTCCTTCACTGTATGTCCTTCACTACGTGGTCTTCACTGCGCCCTTCGCTCTGCCCTTCGCTGTGTGCCTTTAAATTGGTCTTTTTGAATTAGCCTAGCTTCTATAGCTATTTCCTTGATTAAAAAATAAAGCGCTTTTCAGAATAAAATCGCCTTCACTACTAATAGTTAGAAAAGGCGTTTATTCATAATAAAAATTAGCAGTTTCTAATACCAATGCTCGACTCTATCTCGCCTAGTGAAATCGTCCTTCAGAATGATACTCTTTGCTCCAGCATCGCTCTAAATACTGAATTTTATATCCTTGCCAAAACTTCCAAGGGCTAATGATAGCCCGGTTTTGAGCACTAAAAATGGGTTGTTTAAGATATTGCCAGAGTGGAAACTTCATTTTGTTATCATTAGCTAACATAGAGGATCAATGGCGAATATAAATCTCTGCTCATACGTTATCTCTCACCATCAATGATTGTCGATGAGCCAGGGATTTTCCTTCAGTATAAACACCCCAATTTTTCCATCGTTCTCTTCTGAGAGACTTGGAAAAATACTTAATTCAGCTTAAGAAAAGCTCACAAATAGCTGTCAGGAAGTGGCCATCTTTGGCGTTCGCTATGACTGATGCCGGGGGCGCTAGAGGGGCACTGAGCGATCGCATCTACGCTGACTGCCGTTCAGAAAGCACCCCATAACAGCTGCTGCGACTACTGCTGTGACTACTATGAAGAGACGCTGAAGAGACGCTACGAAAAAGCGCTAGCAAACAAAAAAGCCCGACAAACTGCCAGGCTTTCTGATTGAAGTCAATGGAGCTGACGGGAGTCGAACCCGTGTCCGCCCTGAGTAATAACGCATCACTCATTCACAGGTTTAGCCTATCTGACCCTCTAGGCAGGGATCGCTACTTGTCCCGAGCGATGGGATTCTCTGACTAAGGCTTAGGCAAACAGTCCGTCAGAGGAGGCTATTTGCTGCATCCGTTGGGGTTTTGTCCAAAATCCTTAACGGAGTCAGACCTTGGACGCTCGAACCAATGAGAGGTTTTTTAAGCTACAGCAACAGCTGCTTGCTTACGAGCAAAAGGTACGATGTTGTTTGCATCTGTATTTAGTTGAGCCTTGATTTACGAGAGTGGACTCACTCTCGACCTGCATCAAAATGCGACTTTCGTCAAGACGTCGAAGCCGTTACAGCCCCTTGCAGCCCTTTGGTAGGGTATCTACCATTATAGTGCTTCCTTTAGAAATGTCAGCAGACATGCAGCGCTATTAGGGGTGGAAGCCCGAACCGGCTAAGCTTGCAGCTAAATTATTAGCCTTATCAGCTTTTGTAAACTGAATGCCTCAGATTTTCACTTATAATATTTGCTTAAGTTTCCTAGCAATTTTAGGTCTCAAAAACCTTGAAAATTCGTTGCTTTCACATTCTCTGAACAGCGAATTTGCCAACGGGCTCTAGACGCAGCCGGGTTGGCGGCTCGGAAAGCCGCAAGCAGTCAGAAGGTTAAGGTATGAGCAGCGACGCGACTGAAAATAGCAATACGGCTTCTTCTGCCAAGTCTGGCAATGGAAGCTCCAGCAGTAAGACTTCTCGAAGAAAGTCGACCTCTTCAGGTCAGTCAAAGAGCGGTGGGCTGGTAAAAGCCGATAAGCAAGACATTATTGTTTTAGAAGATCATAGCCGTGTGGTCGAAACTGATTCACTGCCCAATCATCGACCCATCGAGCTAAATGATTTTGAGGTAGTTGATACGCTCAGCAGCGCTGGCCGACGGCCAATTATGGGCAATACGTTTGAGATTGTAACGACCGAGTCTCTGCCAGGGCATCGTCCGGTCGCCGCTGACTCAATCGATTTCTCGCATATCGGCATGCTGCCGGGCAATCGACCGGTAGCGCCCAACGATATTGACGATCCCACTGAGCTAATGGGATATCTAGACTAGGGATTGATCGTTTGGTCTAGTCAGAATTTAGTCAAAACCTAAAAAGCCCAGCGTCATTCAAACAACGCTGGGCTTTCTTAAACCGATTTAAAGACTGCCTAGGCTGCAGGGTAAACGCTGACGCGCTTGCCGCTCCTACCCTTGCGCTCAAAGGTGACGATACCGTCAATCAGGGCGAACAGCGTGTCGTCGCCGCCGCGACCGACGTTATTGCCAGGATGATACTTGGTGCCGCGCTGGCGAATCAAAATATTGCCGGCCGTCACTGACTCACCGCCATATTTTTTGACGCCTAGCCGCTTGGCATTTGAGTCGCGACCGTTGCGGGTGCTACCCGTTCCTTTCTTATGTGCCATGTTGTCAAGTTACCTCGCTCTCGCTACTGATTATAAGCTACTCTTCTTCGCTGCCGGCTGCGCTAGCGGGCTCACTGGGGGCGGCTGGCTGCGCTGTCGCTTCGCTGCCCAAAGTTTTGCCGCCTACGCTGATGCTGTCGATCATGAGACGCGTGAGCTCTTGGCGATGACCGCGCTTTTTGCGGTATTTCTTCTTCGGCCGCATCTTATAAACGATGACCTTTTTGCCGCGCAGATGGCTGATCACAGTGGCGCTGATGCTTGCGCCCTCAACTAGCGGCTGACCAATCGAGACCTCACCCTCATTCTCAACTAGCAGCACTTGATCAATCGTAACCTGCTCGTCGGGCTCGACCGGCAGCCGATTGATGTCATAAAACCGGCCAGGCTCTACTCGCAGCTGAGTGCCGCCGGCCTCGATAATTGCATATGCCATATTGTTTCTCCCTTGCCGTACAGGTAGCCCTAGAGCTTTTTACCTGGTCCGAGCATTTTTTGCACAGAGTCTCATTGTCGCTAGGCTGCTGGGCAACTGTCAAGCTAAGTTTTGCCAAATCTCTGTAAAATCTCTCAAAAATAAGTTCGGCATCTTTCCTGACCTGCGCTTTAACCTCCGTGAATAGAAATAGTGACGTGTGAAGGAACGGCAAAGACTATGTCAGACCTGCTAATGCTGATGTCTCAGCTGCTGACCTATGAGCCCCTACAGCCCTGGGATCTAGACAGTATTGAGCACGAGGCCCCCAGTGCCGCATCTGCCAGGCAGGTCGCTTCTAGCTCAGCTCAGCCGCAGATTGCTAGCGAAGCGCTGACGCCAGGCTTTAGTCAGCTGCAGATTCGCAAGCAGCTCGCTAAGCTCAGAACGCCCAAAGCGGTAGCGCTGGCTGCTGAACCGATTACTGCCATGCCGGTTGCGTCTCCTCCGCTGGCGGCAGCGACCCCTCGGCTAGCGGCCGCGACACCAGCGGCCCCTAAGCCGAAGAAAGCGGCCTTCGAGCCGGCTATATCTTCGGCTGATTGGAGCCCTCCGCCGCTATTGAGCTACGCCACCACGCCCCAAGCGCTATCACTAGCCATGCAGCAAGTCACCGGTGTGTCAGGGCCTCGGCCGGGCTCTGGTGCTCAGCTGTATGAGCAGCGGCGTTTGGCTCTGCAGTCAGGTCAGCTCTACACGCGGCTAGCCCCCAACACCTTTCAGGCGCAGTGGTCTGCCGCTGCGGCTCAGCCTACCTACGAGCAGTGGAAAGCGCTACTGGCCCAGGAAGCAAACGCGATCGCAGCGGGGCAGGGTAGCAACCGGCTCAGCATTGTGGTGGGCGATTCACTCAGCCTTTGGATGCCGCCTGAGCTTCTGCCGCGCGATCGCTTCTGGCTCAATCAGGGCATCTCCGGCGACACGACTGCAGGCGTGCTAAATCGGCTGTCGGCCTTTGCCAGCGCTCGCCCAGACGTAATTCACGTGATGGCCGGGGTCAACGATTTGAAAAATGGCGCTAGCGATACCACCGTCTTGACCAACCTCAATCGCATCATGCAGCAGCTGAGGCAGCAGCATCCTCAGGCGCGCATCGTGGTCCATTCAATTTTGCCAACCCGGCTAGCCAGTATTCCTAGCGATCGCATTCGTGCTTTGAATCGCCAAATTGCTCAGACTGCTCGAACCCAGGGCGTCGTCTATCTCGATTTGCATCCCAGCTTTACTGACAACGTAGGTGATCTACGCTACGAACTGACAACTGATGGACTGCATTTAAGTCGCCTAGGCTACCAAGTTTGGCAAATCGCCATGCTGGCCGTTTAAGCAGGCTTTGATCTGCCGTAGCCGCACTCTACAATAAAAAACCTATCGCTTGAGTGATTTTTTATTGATATGAGATCCTATCTGGCTGCTGCCTTGCAGATGACCAGCGCGCCCAACCTGCAAAAAAATCTAGCGCAGGCTGAAGAACTGATTGATCTGGCCTCGCGGCGAGGCGCAGAGCTGGTGACCTTGCCAGAAAACTTTTCTTTCTTAGGCGATGAGGCAGCGAAAGTTGCGCAGGTAGCCGAAATTGCTGAGGCTAGTGAGAAATTTGTCAAAACGATGGCCCAGCGCTACCGAGTCACCCTGCTCGGCGGCGGCTACCCCGTCCCTACAGCGGCCGGCAAAGTCTACAATACGGCCCTGCTAGTGTCGGCCGAAGGCGAAATCCTGCTGCGCTACAAAAAGGTGCATCTGTTCGATGTCAATCTGCCAGATGGCAACCGGTATCAAGAGTCAGAAACCGTGCTGTCAGGTCAGCAGCTGCCGACCGTCTGCCACGATGACCTGCTGGGTACGCTAGGGGTTTCTGTTTGCTACGACGTTCGCTTTCCAGAGCTGTACCGTCACATGGCCAAACAGGGAGCAGAAGTGCTGATGGTGCCGGCTGCTTTTACAGCCTATACTGGCAAAGACCACTGGCAGATCTTGCTACAGGCTCGAGCGATTGAAAATACCTGCTACGTTCTCGCGCCGGCTCAGACTGGATTTCACAACAGCCTGCGACAGTCTCACGGTCACGCTATGATCATTGACCCTTGGGGGATCGTGCTAGCCGATGCTGAACAGACCGTTGGCATGGCGATTGCCGAAATCGATCCTTCTCGGCTAGCGCAGGTAAGACAGCAGATGCCCTCGCTCCAGCACCGAGTCTTTGTCTAACTGTTTCTCTAAAGCCCTAAATTGAAGAAATGGCGACAGCTAGAAAGCGCTAT
>JAAHIA010000520.1 GCA_010671975.1 Leptolyngbya sp. SIO4C1
TGAGGCCCTATCTAGAGCGGCGGTTTTCGGTTCTCTTTGGCCACTATGAGGCATCGTCGCAAGAGGCAGTTAGCTGGCTGATCAAGGTGCTTGAAAATCTCAACGTTGCGCTCAGCTTAAACTTTGGCTCGCTGGATTTATCTTATCTTTCGCTGCAGTCAAAATAGGCGATGCGGCGGGTCTGAGCAGTTGGCGTTCCTGCTGTGTTCTAATCTACGGTCACTCTGACGAGTTTGTCAAAAAGTCGGCTATATTTTCCACATTGCTGTATACTTTGCTCACTTTCCAGCGTCATTCTGGAAACCGTAACCGCTAGCTGCCACTCACAAAAGCGCTGAGTATGAATCCACAAAGCCCTACCAATCAACTGACTGCCAATTCATCGCCCGAGTCGTCTCAGCTGGTTGAGACCTATGCTGAGGAGCTGATGGACGATCTCTTTAACGATGTTGATCGCATTTTGGAAGGCGATTTGACCGCTGAGCCGTCTACGGCCGTGCCTTTTGCTGCGTCGACTGAGATGCCCTTCACCCCGACTGCAACATCGGCAATGATTGTGCCAGTTCGAGCGACCGAATCAGTGGAGGCCTCAGCCAGCGCTCTTCCCTCTGAAGCTGAGTTGGCCTCAGCTCCCGAGCCGGCTGAGCAGCCTGTGCCGCGACGCTGGTACGCGCAGCGGTGGCCGCTACTGGTAGCAGGCGCTGTCGGTGTTTCCATAATCGCTGTTTTAGGCTATTGGCTAGCCAAAGAGCAGTCTCGCCAGTCTGCGGCTGTCTTGTCAGCTGAGAGCGCAGCGGCCCCCGTGTCTGAAGAGGTGGCTTTCTTAGAATATTTAGGCCGTTCGCTCAGCCTGATTGATGGCAAAACAGCAGCTCAAAGTAGCGCTGCTGTTGCCCCAGCCGGGCCAGGCTTACCAGCCGTGCCGGTCAGTCAAGTCGCTGGTGCCGGGTCAGGGCCGCGCGTGCCTAGCGTATCCAATATCATTGAGCGCGTCTTTGTCCCCGTCTTTCAGCCGGCTCAGACCCAGCCAGCTCAGACCCAGCCGGCCCAACCCCAGTCGACTGCGGCGCTGCCTTCGCTGCCGGCTGCGCCCGTCGCTGCGCCGACCGTGCCAACTACGCCCGCCGCACCCGCGCCTGCAGCAGCTGCGCTTCCTAGCATTTCGCCAATGAATACGCATGTCTTGGTAGGGGTGCTTGAGCTGGGCGAGCGGTCGGCTGCCCTGTTTGACATTAACGGCGTTTCGCAGCGGGTCTATGTGGGTGAAAACATTGGCGCCAGCGGTTGGACCGTGGTTTCAATTGCTAATGAAGAGATTGTAGTGCGGCGAAATGGCGAGGTACGATCGATTTATATCGGTCAGCAATTTTAGGATTGGCGCATGAGCCTGTTTGACGATCTCAGTCGCTTTTTAGAATCTCGCTTAGATGAATTTCTCAAGGCTAACCCGCATCTAGAGCTGCAGGCGCTAGAAGATCAGCTGCGCGGCCAGGAAGAGAGTGCGATCGCGCTGTTTGCTGATTTGAAGCGACGCGAAAATCAGCTGGAGGAAGGTATCTTATCAACTGCGCAAGCGGTGCAGCGCTGGCACGCTCGCATCGAAAAGGCAAAAGCCGCCGGACGACAAGATTTAGTCACCCCGGCTCAGGAGAGAGAAGCGGCGCTGCTGCGGCAGGGCAATCATCTTTGGGGCCAGATGAAAGGCGTTAAAGAACGGCTAGAGCAAACCCGCCTACTGCAGCAGCGGGTCAAGGCCAAGCGCCAGGAAGTCAAAGCAAAGATCGCTCAGGCTGAAGCGGCCCGCGCCAGCAGTCGAGCCACCGAAACCGCTAGCAGCACCGCCGGCTGGAACCAAAGCCCGTACCGGCTCTACAATCAACCGCTCGATCCGCTCGAAGAGACCTTCCAGCGCTGGGAAACCGAAGCAGAGCTCGATGAGCTAAAGCGAAAGATGGGCCGATAGGCGAACGCTTACCAGTCGCCGGAGAAGACTTCAACCGGCTCTCCTGCCGTGGTCACCGCTACGATTGGCAGCTCTACTTGCTGATCTAAGCGATTAAACTGAACGACTTGAACCCCCTGCTCGGTCGGTTCGACCTGAATGACATACCGATCATCTTGCCACTGCAGATCGACCACGCGATGATTGATCAGCCAGGCTTCTGCTAGCTCACCCGCGTTGATTTGCTCGCCGGCGCTGCCGGTATAGCAGTCCGTCCAAATCTGATCGGCTACATCCCAAAGCCCCGCAAAATTAATAGGCTCGGTGCGAGCGCTCAGCCCGTAGGTTGTAAAGCTCAAAACTTCGTGCTGCCAAAAGGTCTCAGCAATATCTTTGAGCGGCTGCGTCTGCAGGTCTTGCTGATAGCGCGGGTCGGCCTGAAGCTGCTTTTGCTGGGCCGCTGCAGTGGGGCGCTGCCAGCTGCTAATGTCGCTGCAGACTTGGTAGGCTAAAGCCCCTGTTGAGGTCTCACTCTGAGCTGCGGTATTGACGACTGGCCTCGCAGCGTCAGCGGCCGGATTAGCGGCTGAATCGGTTGCATTCTGACTAACAACTTGGCTAGGCGTAATTTGTGGACAGCCCACAATGCTAAGAATGCTTAACAGCAGCAGTGCGCTCTTGCCAACCTGATGTATTTTTTTTGCGCCCATCATGTCTTTAGTCTCATCATTTCATAGGTAGCTCGACACAGCTTCCCCTAGCCGACAACAAACGTCTGCGGCCTGCTAATGGAAGCGGTGCAACAGGTATCTAAAGCATTCAGTGACTAGCGTCGCTGATCCTGAGCGCTTTGGAGTTTATTTCACTGACCGTTAAAAGGAGTCTGTGAGAGCGATTGCGCCTGCCAATCTAAGTAGCAAAGCCTATTAGCAAAGCCTACGCCTATGTTCGCAGCCAGGCGAATTAGAAACTCGTCTACCGGTGTGCGATCATTATGGAGGATGTTCAAACGCCTTCATTAATAGAATAGGCCAGTTTTTAGAAAATGTAATAACTGTCTTGGCCAGAATAGCGATCTCAGAACGGTTGGGACTGATGAATCGGAATTTCAATCGTGAAGGTTGTTCCCTCACCTCGAGCGGACTGGCAGATCAGCTTGCCCTGATGGCGTTCAGCAATAATCTGATAGCTGATTGAAAGGCCTAATCCGGTCCCCTTACCAATCGGCTTGGTGGTAAAGAA
>JAAHIA010000521.1 GCA_010671975.1 Leptolyngbya sp. SIO4C1
TCAGCGATTGTGCTGTCTTTGTTTTCGCTGGTCTTTGGCTCTCCGCTCGAGAGTACTCAGATAGAGCCCTGGGGAACGCCGGGCGGCGAATCCTTTTGGCGGGTGTTTGCCGTATTTTTCCCAGCCGTTACTGGCATCATGGCCGGGGTCAACATGTCTGGCGACCTCAAAGATCCGGTGCGCTCAATCCCTACCGGCACCCTGGCAGCGGTGGGTACTGGCTATGTCATTTACATGCTGCTCCCGATACTGCTAGCCACTAGAGCCGATGCCGCCACGCTAGTAGAAGATCCGCTGATCATGCAGCAAATTGCGTTTTGGGGACCCGCGATTCTGCTTGGTGTTTGGGGCTCGACGCTGTCTAGCGCCATCGGCAGCATTTTAGGAGCACCGCGCGTGCTGCAGGCGCTGGCGAGAGATGGCGTGCTACCGCGCTGGCTGTCGTTTTTAGGCAAAGGCAGCGGCGCTGACGACGAACCGCGCATCGGCACTGCTGTCACGCTTGGCATTGTGATGGTCGCGGTTTCTGTGGGCGAGTTGGATCTGATTGCGCCCGTGCTGACCATGTTTTTCTTAACGACCTACCTGGTGCTGAATGTCTCTGCTGGCATAGAAGGGTTTCTCAAAAGCCCCTCATTTCGCCCCATGTTTAAGGTGCACTGGACGCTCTCTGCGCTGGGTGCGCTGGGCTGTCTGGCCGTCATGTTTTTGATTAACCCAGTCGCGACTTTGGCAGCCGGGGGCGTGAGTGCGGCTATCTATCTGTGGTTGGAGCGGCGCGAGCTCAACACCACGTGGGGCGACGTGCGTCGTGGCATTTGGATGGTGCTGCTGCGCACGAGCCTGCTGCAGCTCAGTCATGGCAATGATACTAAGAACTGGCGGCCCAATATCTTAGTTTTATCCGGCGCCCCTACGCGCCGCTGGCGGCTGGTCGAACTGGCCAACGCGCTCAGCCACAATCGCGGCCTGTTTACAATTACAAGTATTTTGCCGAGCGGCTCGCGCGATATTGCTCAACAGGCAGAGCTAGAAAAAACTTTGAGCGCCTATCTCAAAGAGCGAGGCGTGCAGGCGCTCGTGCGGATCATGACCGCGCCCGATCCGTTTGAGGGAGCACAGCGGCTGATTGAAATCTACGGACTGGGCTCGCTAATGCCGGATACGGTCTTGCTGGGTGATAGCGAAGACCCGCGTCGACGCGATCGCTACTGCCAGCTGATTACTCACCTGCATCAGGCGCAGCGCAACGTGCTGATTTTTCATGAAAACCTAGAGAGGGGCATGGGTCAGCGCCGTCAGATTGACATCTGGTGGGGAGGACTGCATACCAACGGCGGTCTAATGCTGATTTTGTCTGACCTGCTGCGGGCTGATATTGAATGGCGCAGCGCTACGGTTAACCTCAAGCTAATGGTTCCGGATGAAGCCGCCGCTGAAGGCACCCAGGCTAATTTAGACAAGCTCACAAGCGAGCTGCGAATTGACGCAGTTCCTCATATCATCGTTGGCCACGGGCGTTCTTTTGAAGAAATCTTACGCCAGTCTTCTGGGCAGAGCGATATGGTTATTTTAGGAATGGCAGAGCCAGGAGAGCACTTCAGCGACTACTACGAAAGATTGCAGGCTCGCATTGCGGACCTACCATCCACTATTCTTGTTCTCGCTGCACCCAACTTCGCATTTGCCAATGTTCTAATGAAATAGCCTGAATGAAATCTGGAATCTTTGCCGTAGCTCACATTGGTCAGCTGCGGCTCTACGTGGGGGAAGTGCAGCATCTCAGAACAAGATGGCCCATCATGATGGGGCAGCTAGCGGCAGGCACCTACCCCGATAGCCGGATTCAGCAGAGCTGGAACAGCGTTGAGGGGGAGCGGCGATTCACGTTCCACACTGCCCAAGAAATCAAGCAAGATAGCCAAATCTTAGGGCGTGCCCAGTTTTTTACCGATGTAGAATAGCGGCCAGCTTCAGATTAAAGACTAATGTGGCCAAACTGCCTCCCAGTCTGGGCAGCGCTCAAGATCGGGGTCTGGCCCATAAGGGTGCATGGCACAGATGAGCGTATCGCGGCCGTAGCTCTGCCCGTGATAGTTGCGACAGCCTACGCAGCGCGGATGATCCTGCAGCCACGGATCGACGACCTGAGTGACCGGCGCAGCCGTCTCTTCCATCCAGCTCATGAGGTTGCCCGCGACTGAGGCTGCCCAAGGCTCAAAGCTCTGCTCAAAGCCCTGCTCAAACTCGTCCAGTACCTGATCCACATTTTTCTCAAACCGGTCGACGGCTTGCTCAGAAGCCTCCAGCACCGTATCTAGCGTTGAGGTAAGCCAGCGCTCTGCTTCATCAGCGGCTGCATTGACCGTATTTTCTAGTTGAGCTATCCAATCTTCCATGAGACGTTTGCCATTCGTGAGTATCTACTGAGCTGTTGAGGCTGTCTGCGAGCCCTAACGAGGTCGCGCTAGGGCTTTTTCCGCAGCTGCTGCAGCTCTTGGCGCAGCGCATCAACCTGCTGACGCAGCACTTCAGCCTGTCGCTGCTCGTCAGTCGGAATATCGTCATCTTCTAAGATTTCAATCCGACGCGGTGCTTCTGGCTCAGCGGTTGACGCAGCGCTCTGAGCTCGATTCATCATATCGTTCATCATCTTTTGAGCTTCGTCTGCGGTAATCTCGCCGCGCTCGACTAGCTCATCTACTAGCTTTTGCGCCTGTCCCCGCAGCTCTAGCAGCGTATCGTTGGCTTTCTCACCCGCATAGGAGGCAAGCCCTACGCCCAAATAAAACGCTTTTTGTACTAAGTTGCTAAAGCCGGCCATGGTTAGAGACGCTCCTATCTGCACTGTAGAGGTTGCTTCTAGGATAAAAGCTGCCTTGAAAGAATGACTACTCTAGATAACCGTAGATAACCGTCCTTTTTTAGGAGCGAGGCGGAAGGAGTCAGGCGGACTGAACGTGCGATGCCTAGCGCTATAGCTTAGTGCCAGTCTAACGACAGTCTAGCGCCAATTTAGCACCAGCTTGGCACCATAGCTAAAAGACCCGGAGACCACGCCTATCGCAAGCATCCCGTATTGCTGCTACCTTCCGGTCCTGACAAAGTTTGGGCGTTGCGATCGCGTAGATCCGAGTCACTTCCAGCATAGCACTGTTTCGCCAGAGA
>JAAHIA010000522.1 GCA_010671975.1 Leptolyngbya sp. SIO4C1
TGCGACGCCGAACATGAAGCCGGCGACGGCGGACATGAGGGTCTGCATGGCGGTGTGCCCGAGGCGGAGCTTCAGCGTCTCAAATTTTTGATGAGTCTGGCAATGCTATTCCGGTGACGGTTGTGCAGGCTGGTCCATGTGTCGTCACTCAGGTCAAAACAGCGCAGACAGATGGCTATAGTGCCATCCAGATTGGCTATGGCGAAGTTGCGGAAAAGGCGCTTAGCAAGCCGGAGCTGGGTCACCTCAGCAAGGCTAGCGCGCCGGCCTTACGCCATTTGCGCGAATACCGCGTCAGCGATAGCGGTACGTTTGAGCTAGGGCAGGCAATTACGGCTGACCGTTTTGAGGCCGGGCAGCTGGTTGACGTCAGCGGTAAGAGCATTGGTCGCGGCTTTGCCGGCTATCAGAGACGGCACAACTTTAGACGAGGCCCCATGGCGCACGGTTCTAAAAACCATCGCCTACCTGGCTCAACCGGTGCAGGCACCACGCCCGGTCGGGTATACCCGGGCAAGCGGATGGCAGGACGAATGGGCGATGAGCGGGTCACTACTCGCAAGCTAACGGTGGTCAAGGTAGATGCGGAGCGAAATCTACTCTTGATTAAAGGAAGCGTTCCAGGTAAGCCGGGAGCGTTACTCAGCGTGGCACCGGCAAATATAGTTGGGCAAAAGTAGGGCACAGGAGAGTTAAGCTATGTCGTCTGAGTGCGTCATAAAGGATTGGCAAGGGCAGGATACCGACAAGGTGACGTTAGATCTAGAGGTCGCCAAGGCAGAAAACGCTGCTCACATTGTGCATCGCGCTCTGGTGCGCCAAATGAACAATGCTCGACAGGGAACGGTGTCGACTAAGACGCGATCGCAGGTGCGAGGCGGCGGCCGTAAGCCCTGGCGTCAGAAGGGTACCGGTAGGGCACGTGCCGGCTCTGGTCGCTCCCCGCTGTGGCGCGGTGGCGGTGTTATCTTTGGCCCTCAGCCGCGCGACTACACCACCAAGATGAACCGCAAAGAGCGGCGTCTGGCGCTGCGAACGGCTTTTCAGAGCCGTGCTGAAGATCTGGTTGTGGTGCAGGATTTTGCTGAACAGCTAGGGCAGCCCAAGACGAAGGTAGTCTTAGAGGCGCTGCAGCGCTGGGGCATTGACCCGGCTGAGAAAGTTCTGCTGATCACCGCAGAAAAAAGCGAGACGATTTATCGCTCGGTGCGCAACGTGCCATCGATTCGACTGATATCAGCCGTAAATCTCAATGTATACGATCTGCTGGCGGCCGATCGGGTTGTGGTGACGGCCAGCGCCCTTGAAAAAATTCAGGAGGTTTACAGTGCCTAAGCCTATTGACGCTCGAGATCTGCCAGACATCATTTGGCGACCGATCATTACCGAGAAGGCAACGCTCAACCTAGAAAACAACCAGTACACGTTTGAGGTTGCCCCCAAAGCAACAAAGCCGCAGATTAAAGCCGCTATTGAAAGCCTGTTTGATGTCAAAGTAACCGGCATTAGCACTGCCAATCCGCCTCGGAAGAAGCGCCGACTAGGGCGCTACATTGGGTATCGCTCCACCTATAAGCGCGCCATTGTGACGCTTGCGCCAGGTGACAGCATTACCCTGTTCCCAGAAGTCTAGCAGCGATAGTTTGAGTTTTAATTATGGGTATTCGTTCCTACCGACCACTAACGCCAGGTACTCGCGATCGCAGCGTTTCTGACTTTTCTGAAATTACTCGCAGTAAGCCTGAAAAGTCTTTGACTCGCTCTGTTCATCGGCCCAAAGGCCGTAACAATCGCGGCGTGATCACCTGTCGACATCGCGGCGGCGGTCATAAGCGGCTCTATCGGCTCATTGACTTCCAGCGCAACAAGCGAGACATTCCTGCAGAAGTGATGTCGGTAGAGTACGACCCTAACCGCAATGCGCGGATCTCGCTGGTGCAGTACGAAGACGGCGAAAAGCGCTATATTCTCCATCCTGTTGGGCTGGCCGTAGGGGCTACGATTATTGCTGGAGAAGAGGTGCCGCTTGAGGTTGGCAATGCGCTGCCGCTGCATAAGATTCCGCTAGGCACGACGGTTCATAACGTAGAGCTCTATCCCGGTCGAGGTGGCCAGATTGTGCGGGCAGCCGGTGCGGCCGCCCAGGTCATGGCCAAAGAGGGTGGCTATGTCACGCTGAAGCTGCCGTCTAGCGAAGTCCGTATGGTGCGGCGCGAGTGCTACGCCACCCTGGGTCAGGTTGGTAACGTAGAAGCTCGCAATATGACTTTGGGTAAAGCGGGTCGCAAGCGCTGGATGGGACGTCGTCCCGAAGTTCGCGGTAGCGTGATGAACCCGGTTGATCACCCCCACGGCGGTGGTGAAGGCCGCGCGCCCATTGGTCGCAGCGGACCAGTGACCCCCTGGGGTAAGCCGGCTCTAGGCTACAAGACCCGTAAGAAGAAAAAAGCAAGCAACGCGCTGATTGTTCGTCGCCGCCGGCGTTCTTCAAAGCGCGGTCGCGGTGGTCGCGATTCATAGCTGCGATCGCGGCTTGTGGCGACGGCTGTTTGGCTTACGGCGGCTATGCCAGTGAGATATATCAGGTTGAGATAGATCAGCTAGATATGACAGCTAAGTTCGATTGTTGGTATTTGAGTTAGAAAACTATGGCGCGCTCTCTCAAAAAAGGACCTTTTGTGGCAGACCACTTACTCACGAAAATTGAGAAGCTCAATGCCAAAGGCGACAAGCAGGTAATCAAGACCTGGTCTCGAGCATCGACCATCATTCCTCAAATGATTGGTCACACCATTGCTGTGCACAACGGGCGGCAGCACGTTCCCGTCTATGTCTCTGAGCAAATGGTGGGGCACAAGCTAGGCGAGTTCGCGCCAACTCGAACCTTTCGCGGACATGCCAAAAGCGATAAGAAAGCGCGTCGTTAAGGGGAGTTAAAAGGCAAATGGTGAACATCGACAGCAGTGCTCAAGTTAAAGCGGTTGCCCGCTATATTAGGATGTCTCCTCACAAGGTGCGACGAGTGCTCGACCAAATTCGCGGTCGGTCCTACCGCGAGGCGCTGATCATTCTTGAATTTATGCCTTACCGAGCCTGTGAGCCAATCTTGAAGGTTCTGCGCTCCGCAGTGGCCAATGCCGAGCACAACGAAGGGCTCGATCC
>JAAHIA010000523.1 GCA_010671975.1 Leptolyngbya sp. SIO4C1
TGAAATTCAGTTGAGAGATGGCATCTGGCTAACAATTGACCGCCATCAACCTGTCGATTGCCTGCTCATAAACGAATCTGAAGAAGAATACCAATCCATTTGGTATATTTTCACGCTTTCAGGAAAAGGGCAATTGATAGTTCCTTCTGCGCTTAGTGAAACGCTGATTCCGCGTACTGCTGGAAAGTACACAATAGAAAGCAATGGTCTGTCTCCCAGGCATATCACTGACGAGTCAGATATAGATCCTTATTGTCACGTTTTCATCTTCGTTCGTCCATCAGTACTCCGCTCTTTTGCCGCATCTCCAGAGAGAGAACTACCCGAAAGCCTTCAACATTTAGTCAAAGACCCAGGCCAAGAGATTTACAGGCGCGGTGGAGACATTACGCCGACAATGGCTGTGGTATTGCAACAAATTTTAAGCTGTTCATATCAAAGCATAGTCAAGCGGGCCTATCTAGAAGGCAAAGTTATTGAGCTGATAGCGCTGGTGCTAGACCATGAAATCGCCATTCAGCAGGGAGACGTGAAACAGGATGTGCTCAAGTCTGAGCAGCGAGAGCGAATCTACTATGCCAGAGAGATTTTGTTGAAGGATCTGGACAACCCGCCTTCAATCGCTGAGTTGGCTCATCTGGTGGGCCTAAACGAGGGTTTATTGAAGCGGGGCTTTCGTCAAGCCTTTGGCACGACTGTGTTCGATACGTTGCAGTCGCATCGTCTAGATATTGCCAGACAGCTGCTCGCCGAGCAAGACATCAGCATTTTTGAGGTGGCTCAGCACGCTGGGTATGGCAGCGCCACAACGTTTGGTAGAGCGTTTAGAAAAAAGTTTGGTGTGAGCCCCAAGCAGTATCAAAAGGCTTGCCGCTAAGAGCAAATCAGCCTCTGCACGGTAGCAATCCCTTCTGGGGAGGGGTGCCCAAAGGGCGAGGTGGGTCAAACCCAATACGCTAAACAACCTGAGGTTAAGCTTCGCTGCCCATCCGCCAGGGAATAAATTGTCCTGGCTCACAGCAGACGTCCGTTAAAACGGACTGAGAGGATATGATTTGCCTGAATCGGGAGTCCATTGAAATGGACTTTTATCGGTTAGGCGGGAACTCGAAGTTCCCGGCGGCAGTTTGCTGCTTTTGCCGTTGTCAATCCAATTCGTCTACAAGTCGGGTAAAGGAAGGAGTTTTAGATATAGCTCCTTCCCTCCCCTCAGAACCGTGCATACGACTTTCACCGTACACGGCTCAAGCAACTCCTTGAGATTCAGGGTCTCCGATTCTTAACAACCCTTGCGGATTGTCCTGACGGTTACGTTTACAAACCGAAGCCCGTACCTAACTTTTCCCGTCAGTTAAGTTTCATCTCACTTGCAGTCAAGTTGTCACCTGTCCCACGTCAGCACCCTTTCGGGTTAGGTATTTCCCTATCTGCCCCGTTATGGATTTCGGTTGCCTTTCGGTTGGCAGCATTCGCTTCTTGAGACATCCTGTTTCCGCTAGAGAATTACGCTTTGATTGCTCATCGCTTACCGAATTCTGAAGGCAGGATTCGGACTCTATCGGAGTTTCCTCGTTCCGCACGGGGTGGAGATGTGGTTGCCTTAGGACTCCTCTTTACTCCGGAGGCGGGGTGTTCTCAATCAGCATTTAGACGCTGCTGATTCCCATCTGCCCCAACATGCTCGTATCAGCCCTTTCGAGCACCTAAATTAACGAAGCCTCATCAAGGATTCATTTGCATTATCCTTAGCAACCTTGCCCTAGCCTGCACCCTCAATTGGGCTCTGAAGGTGCTTCGACACTTAACCTCGTCTGCTGATACTGCCCTCCCATTACTGGTCGAACATTCTGAGGCGGACATCTGCCTGAACACTGGCAGGGAAAGGATTTTGGAGCCCTTTCCAACTCCCCCGAACGACTTCGAGTCGCGCGTCTAATATTTATTTAATAGTCAAAGTGGCTATCGTCTGCGTTCTCGATTTAGACCAAAAAAGATCGGATCGGTCGAAAAAAAGATCGGATCGGTTGAGAACAGAGACTGGAAGCTCCGTATGATTGCTGAGAACTAATCTCATCAGTGGTTACGAAGCCGGTGGGTCGTTGAGACCCTTTCGTATCGCTGTGGGAGCACTACCCACTACGGAGTTCTGAACAATGGTGCAAGTTAGCTTGTCTACCACCACGACTTTCGACGGTGACCTGAACGCGCTGGTCGAAGACCAGGGCACCTCGCTGACCGTTCGCTTTGACCTGGATGAGCCTGCCCCTGCTGGTGGACTGAAGGTCTATATCGACAGCGGTGTTGAGCAGATCTTGAACCGGCTTGACCTGCCCGGTGCTGTGGCCAATCCCCAGATTGAGAACCTGAATCTGCTGGCGACTCAGACTAATGCGGATAACTCGGGACTGGCGGTTGAAATTGTCGAAGGCGCGACTTTCGCGACAGTGACGCTGAACGTGTTCGACAATCCTGAGCCGGATACCTTTTTGCCCGCAACCTTTGATGGCCGTGTCGATGCGGTGCTGTCGCTGGTGACGGCAGACCAGATCGCTACGGAAGACCAGGGCAGCATTACTGGCGTGGGTGACTGCACGATCAACCCGGCGGCAGCTAGCAGTACGGTGATCTTTGCCGATGACGCCAGCCAGCTGATGGACACGCCCGAGCCACCTACACCGCCTAATCCGCCAACGCCTGACGGGTTACAAGTAAGTCTGTTCACCGGGCCGGACTATCTGATTGAAGATGAGGGGACGGTCAGTGCCCATGCGTTCTTGGCGACCAATGGAGTAATTCCTGAAGGCGGCTTGGTCGTCTCAGTTGAGGCACCTAACCTGAGCGAGTTTGACCTGATAGGCATCTCGGTCGAAGGGGGCGAAATTGAGGCGGTGCGTGACGGTGGGTTCGACCTGCGGATGACCGAGTACACCACCCTGGTCAACCTACCCATCGCCGCTGATGGCGAAACCGAAGCCGGGGAAACCGCCAGTTTTAGCCTGGCGGCAGGAGAAGGCTACGAGATTGTAGCCGACTACAGTGGCGGTACGTTTAATTTGGTGGATACGCGGGCGGATATTCCGCGAGGTGTGATTACAGAACCCAATGACCTTGCTGTCATTGCAACCGATACCGAGATTACGCCTGAGAATCCTTCC
>JAAHIA010000524.1 GCA_010671975.1 Leptolyngbya sp. SIO4C1
ACGCCTGTCTTAGCTTCTACCTGACGCAAAAGCTCTTCTGGAAGCTGAATGTCAATGTCGATAATCTGGTTAGTATCGACGCAGTTGACGTGACTGTGAGGCGCACTAAAATGACCATACAGGCGGCCATCGGAGCGTTCAACGCATTCAATAATGTTCTGCTCAGAGAGCGCTTCTAAATTTTGGTAGACCGACGTGTGGCCAATTTCTCTACCCTGCTGATTGAGCCGATCGTAGATTTCCCGGGCCGATAAGTGCTCTTGAGCGGTCCACAGCAGCTCAAGTATGTAGCGACGCTGTCGGCTGAGGCGCATGCCAAGCAGTTGACAGCGCTCGATTGCATCTTCTAAAGACTGAATAGGCGGCAAGGGCGCAGAGGTCGTTTGCATAATCAAAGTGGCGGCTAAACGTAAACACTATGATTATCCAGAGATGGATTACCCAGAGATGGCTGTCTGGAGAAAAGACAAACTGACGGCATGCACTGCGTTGGAGTCTTAATCATAGTCAGTTCCACTTTAGCTTGAAAATTTGGAAATTGTCTATTTTCAGGGGCGATTACGCCGATGAATCAGCCCCGTTCAGCCAGCTCATTCGCTAGCTTTGAGGCTCAATCTGATCAAAATCAGTCGATAAAAATCGATCGGTGTCATCCTCGGCTGGCTGAGCGATAGCTGCGCCTGTGTTCGCATCCATGTCCGCATCCATGTTCGCGTCTGCGTTCGCATTGGCGTCCGCCGCCGGCAGGGTGAAGCCAGTCTGCAGCGGCAGCCTTGATTTTTGCGGCTGCTTTTGCGCTGCTTCATCTGGGTGCTCGGTGGGCAGCACGAAGCTCAACCGGTCAGGGGTAAAGTCGTCAAACAGCACATCACCTGGCTCAGCTCCCAGCGGTGGGTCGGCAGCAGCAACGACGCTCGGCACCGGTTCGGGCACCTGCGGCTGAGGGGGCTGCGCGATCGCGGTCTCAGGCTCATAGCCTGCCAAGACTCGCTCGATCGCCTTTTGACGCCGTTTTTGATCGCGGTTAATGCTGCTGAACGTATTGCCGAGGCCTGGCGCATCCCAATGCTCAGTATCTGGATCTAGATAGGCGTAGGTGCGAGCCCATAAGATGGCCTCAGCCCCGTCTAATCCTTGCTGGCGCGCTTCGGCTAGCCGCTCGACATAGCCGCCGCGATCGAGCGCGGCCCGAGGGGCCTGATTCGCCAAGTCAAGCCCGTTGAGTTTTTCACTCAGCGACAGGTCAAGGCCGCTGTACTGCGCCTTTTGATTGAGCGTTTGCTCCTGCTGCTGCAGCCTCACCAGCTGTCGGCTGTCAGCTTCTTCGGGCGACTGAGCCGCATGCTGATAGGAAAAGGTGCCCAGGTTCCAAACACCGTTACCCGGATCGGTATGGCCGTAGTAGGCGACAGTCTTTTCACCCCGAGCGGTGCGAGTCCCTTCTGCGCTGCCAATGGCTCGCGCTACCAGCGACTCTGACCCGCCTTCAAAAATCCAGCTGAGATCGGGCGCTTGCAGGTTGACAGGCTGAGCCGCTACGGGTTTTTCGACCGGGATTTCAGGCAGCTGAGACTTGTCTGGGTTAAAGCTCAGGGCAATTTCAGCGGCCGATTGAGGCAGAGGCGCAGCGCTGGTCGCGCTTAGGGGCGGCAAAATGCGCGTGGTTGGCACGCCAGGCGGCGGCGGCAGCTGGGCTACTCGCTCGGCTTTGCTTTGAGCAGACTGACGTATCTGCCCAGACTGCAGGGGCGGCTGCACCGCCGCTAAGGGGATAGGCAGCGACTCATAGCCGGCCATGGCGAAAGCGTTTGACTCGGTGGGCGCTGCCGGCGGGGGCTGCCCGGCTGCGGCCGCAGTCGCTGAAGCCGTAGTCGCTGAAGCCGTAGTCGCTGAGGCCGCAGTCTTTGAGGCCGCTGTAGAGGCTGGCAGGCTAAAATCGAGGCCAACTGGCGCCGCTTTGACCGGTCGAGCCCCCATTGCGGTGATCAGCAGACTGAGCGCAAATAAATGCCGAAGGCGAAATCTAGAATGCAGCATACTGTCCCCTTGGAAAGGTGAGAAGGCCGGAGAAGTCAATAAAGCAGATTTGTAAAAGTACGTGTAAAGCTGGCTAAGGCTTGCTGACAGCCGCTGGCTGAATAGCCCGTTCTAAGATACCGGTAGAGGGTTCGACAATGATCCAGGTGCCGTCGGGCTGACGCCGCATCGTGGCAAACTGCAGATGATCGGCAGAGCCAATGGTCTGACCGGCTCGAATTGGCCCTAGCTGCAGTCGCCGCAGACCGCAAAAGCGAAAGAGGTAGGCGGGTACCTCAGGGGTTGAGTAGATGACGCAGTGAGGCTGAGTGGCAGGTTCAATGTCGCCGTCAAAAGGCGCATAGAGCTTGCGACCTTCTAGAGCAATAGAAACATCGCCAAGACTGCCAGTGACCAGACGACCGGCAATGATATCGCCCGGTTCGAGCTCCCACTGCTGCTGTAGATTGATCACCCGAGCCGACGGGCTAGCCGCTGGTTGACAGCTTGCTAAAAAGCTCAGGCAAATTGCCCAGCAAACGGCTTTGACGGTTCGAACCAATCGGCTAACCCAGTCGATCTTCCTATCGGAAACTAAAGCGATAGCCAGCATATTCATCGTTTTCGTAAAGGATGACCAAGGTGGTAGCCGGATCAAAGGCGAGCGGATAGGCTTCGCGCTCGGCGGTGACGCCCGAGCGCACGTTCAAAGTAGGCAGCGTGCAATAGGGCTCACTCACCACCTGTCGGACGCGGCTTTTGGCATCGCGCTCTGGAATGGTTAGCAGCCGCGCTAGCTGCTCTCGTGAGAGCTTGGCTTCGGCCTGCATAATTGCGTCGCAGCGATCGCTACCAAACCCTGTCTGAGCTGAGCTGGGTCGTCCTAAAAACGATTGGATGCCTTGCATATCAAACACGAGCCCAACCAGCGCAAACATTAGGCCGCCAGCTATCAGCGGCTTGAGTGAAACGCGCGGTGGGGGAGCAGGCCGTGGGGTCGAGATCATGGTTACCTCCTGAGCTAAACCAATAAAAACTTGATGAATGAGCTGCGATTAAAGAAACTGACCACCCACAAACAGGCCGATGAGCGCAGTCAGAACGCGGTAGCCATAGCCTGGGTTGG
>JAAHIA010000525.1 GCA_010671975.1 Leptolyngbya sp. SIO4C1
GTTGTCTTCTTTGATCAGATTCCAGTCTGGCACCTGCTGCTTCATCTGCTCAATTTCTTCCGAGGTGGCCGGAGAAGCTTCGCCGCTGCAGGGGGTGCATTTCTGTTGAGAAAGCGTCGTCATGAGATTGTTCTCCTTGCTGTTTCTTTCAGCATATCGTCTATTTTTCGCCCTAGCTGCCGATGGTTTTTAATAAGCTGCGGCAGCCGGCTTTATCGTCATAGAGCTGCTCAGCTAGCTCAGCCAGCGCCGAGCGCAGCCCTTCTTCTAAAGTTGGATGATAAAACGGCAGCTCTAGAATCTCCTGCACGCTCAGCTCCTGCTGTACCGCCCAGGCCAAGAGGTGCGCTAAGTGTTCTGCCTGCGGCGTGAACAGCTCAGCACCGACTAGCAGGCCGCTATCTGCTTGAGCATAGAGCCGCGCCATTCCCTGGTTTTGGTTAATCACCTTAGCGCGACCCTGATCTTGGTAGCTGATTTGGCCAATTTTGATTTGCTCCAGATCTAGGTCTTGGTATGACTGACCCACGACGGCCATCTGCGGGCTAGTAAAGGCAATGGCCAGCGGCGTGCGACGCGGCTGTGTGCGAATTTCAGGGTAGGTGGCGGCATTGGTCCCAGCAATTCGCCCGCCGTCTGCAGCCTCGTGTAGCAGCGGCTGATAGCCGCTGACGTCGCCAGCCATAAAGATAGGTGCATCCTCGCACTGAGTGGTTCGACGGTTCCAGCTCGGGCTGCCTTTGTCGTCGAGCTTGAGGCCAGTCTTTTCTAGGTCTAGCCCTGCAAGGTTAGGAATGCGGCCAGCGGCAACCAGCACCTTGGCGAATTCGGCCGTTTTAGATTCCCCCGCTGACGTTTGCCAGGCGATTTTGACGCTCTCTTGGCTGGCCTCGACTGACTGAAAGTCAACTTTCAGATGAACGTCTAGCCGCTCGCAAAAAATCTGCTGCGCCGCCTGCTGCACCGCCGGATCGCTGAAGCTGCCAACTGAGTCATATGGGTTAAATAGCGACACTTTCACCCCCAGCCGATGAAAAGCCTGACCCAGCTCAAGTGCGATAATGCCGGTGCCAATCACCGCCAGACTCTCGGGCAGCGTTTCTAGATCAAAGATGTTTTCATTGGTATAGAGAAGCTGCTCTAGCTGGTCAAACGGGGCTGGAATGCGAGGGGTGCTACCGGCTGCAATCACAACGGCCTTGGCATTGACCTGGGTGTGGTCGTCAACCTGCAGCATGGTGCGTCCTGTGAAGCGGGCCTGTCCGCGCAGCCGCTCCGAGTCGGGAATTTCTTTTGTAGACTCAACCACGCCTGAAACAAAGCGATCGCGATAGTGCTGCAGGCGCGCCATCACAGCTGCCCCATCCACAGACCAGTGGGGCACCTTGATGCCAAAGACATCGGCCTCAGCCACGCCATGAGCCGCCTCAGCCGCAGCAATCAGCAGCTTGGAGGGCATACAGCCAACCCGAGCGCAGGTGGTACCATAGGAACCGGATTCAATCAGTACAGCGCTGCTGCCCTCTTTTTTAGCAGCCTGATAGGCTTGGAGGCCAGCGGTTCCGGCTCCGATGATGGCGACATCGATATCTCGACTCTGCATAGCGGTGGTTTCTTAAAAAATAGACGCTTTTAGGCACCGTAAGCTGATTTTGCCTTTTTGACCTCCCTCCTGAGTGGAAAATTTATGCGACGCGACGCTCGCCTGCAGCACATCCAACAGCTCGATCCGGCGCGCGATGCGATCGCGATCTGTCATCTGCTGGCCGGCTACGAGTTTCCGTGGGATATTACACGCGCGTTGGAGATTGCGCTATTGCGAACGTTCTGCATCCCTAGCATATCGGAGCTGCTAGACCGCACCGGCGAATTTCATCAGCGGCCCCAAAAGCGCTATGACGATACCGGCATCGTGGTATCAGAGCTATTTAAATGGGGCTATGCACATCCGCGCGGTCAGGCCTTTTTGCAGCGGATGAACGCGATTCACCACCGCTTTGCCATTTGCAACGAAGACTACCTATATGTGCTCTCCACGTTTATCTATGAGCCCGTGCGCTGGTGCGATCGCTTTGGCTGGCGACCCTTTGACGAGATTGAAAAGCAGGCCACCTACTATTTCTGGCGAGCCGTGGGCGAACGCATGGGGATTGCGCAGATCCCGCCGACCTATGATCAGTTTGCTGCCTACAATCGCGCCTACGAAGCTGAGCACTTCCGCTATGTTGCCACCAATCAGCGCGTCGCCGACGCCACTCGCAATATGCTGCTGAGCTGGTTTCCCCGACCGCTGCGATCGCTGGTCAATTTGGGTATCCCGGCACTGCTAGATGCACCGCTGCTAGCGGCCCTGGGCTGGCAGCCCGCCCCAACGGCTGTATCTACCCTAGCCGAGCGCGCGCTCAGAGTGCGCAGCCGCCTGATGCGTCAGCTGCCGCCGCGCCAGCTGCCCGACTTTTTTGCCGATCAGACCATTCGCAGCTACCCCGACGGCTACACACTCAGCGATATTGGGCCACCAGCATCGCCCCAAGAGATTGACTAGTCAGACTAATCGACTTTATCTACGCTCCGGAGGTCCACTGCAGCGTTGACGAGCAGCGATTGCTTCTCTAGCCGCTTGCTCTTGTTTCAGTCCCGGTAGTCGGGATGAGGTATTGGCGAGATAGCCCCTCTACAGAGGCTGTCTGTGTAGATATACTCGGCGTAGTTTCAGTCCCGGTAGTCGGGATGAGGTATTGGCGAGGATCCGTCTAGCTGCAGCAACATATTCGCGGTAATGTTTCAGTCCCGGTAGTCGGGATGAGGTATTGGCGAGCTTGCATCAATAGGGGCCTAGCGGACACTTACGGCGTTACGTTTCAGTCCCGGTAGTCGGGATGAGGTATTGGCGAGCGACCATCAGCCATGCCAATGAATGTGCTGTAGTTGTGTTTCAGTCCCGGTAGTCGGGATGAGGTATTGGCGAGTGTTCGGCGCTGTCTTCGGACGAGGTGAACATGTAGTTTCAGTCCCGGTAGTCGGGATGAGGTATTGGCGAGTTCAACACAGGTTTTAGATGCTCAGATCGCATTTCTTGTTTCAGTCCCGGTAGTCGGGATGAGGTATTGGCGAGCATGGGAAGAGGTAC
>JAAHIA010000526.1 GCA_010671975.1 Leptolyngbya sp. SIO4C1
TCCCTCGTCTGCCCGAGCTCGGTGCAGACAAGGGCGAGCCAGCTGACTGACGAGCTCAGGGTGAATGGTATAGGTATGGGCAGGGGTCAGCGCCTCATAGAGCTGAGCGGCGTCGATTTGGTCGATTTGGTCGGCGCGCAGCTTGTAGACTAGGCGCACAACGGTGTCTTGAATGGTGCTGGGTTTGATCGCAGCCGCGATCGCAGCTTGCGGATCTTCCTGCTGCGACACATCGAGCCGAATTGTTTTGAACGATCGCACGGACAGCGGGCAAAACTCAAGCTGAGCCCTACCGCGTGCGAGCTCAACCAGCACATAGCCTTTGTCTTCTTTCTCTTCACTGAAGTCAACCCGCTCGATGCTGCCAGGATAAACCACCAGCGGGTCGCGGCAGAGCACCTGATGCTTGTGCACATGACCGAGGGCAACATAGTCAAAACAGGGGCGCGCCAGCAGCGCCATCGGGACGGTGAAGCCCTTGCCCACGGCTAAGAATCGCTCTGCGCCGAAGCTGGCCGTATCGGTCATCAGGTGCGCCAGCAGGACGGTTGGCAAGGCCGAATCGAGCTGGCGAATTTCGGCTTCGAGGGCAACCCGCAGCCGGTCAATCAGCAGCTCATTCACATCTGCCATTGAAAGCCCTTCCGTCTCGGGCCGCGTCAGCAGCGTTGAGCGCGTCAGCCAGGGCAGCGTCACCACCTGCACCGCGCCGCTGCGAGTCTCAATCCGATGGGTGGCGAGCCGGTCGCCAACGATAAACCCCGGTACGCCCAGCGTGCGATAGATGCAGAGGCTAGCGCCGCCCATGCCTTGAGAATGCTGATCGTGATTGCCAACCAGCAGCACCGTTGGAATATCTGCATCCACCAGACGCCGAAACTGGCCGGCAAAAGCCTGCTGCACCAGCGGCGGCGGCGTGGCATCCGGAAAGGCATCGCCGCTGAATAAGACCAAATCGACGGGCTCTGCGATCGCGCGATCGATGCAGCAGCTCAGCGTTGCCACAAAGTCTTCTAAGCGAGTGTTCAGCCCTGTCTCTGGATTGATGCGCCCGTGACAAAAGCCGCTGCCCATGTGAATATCCGACAGGTGCAGAATCCTGACCATGCGCGTTGCCTCAAGAAGCCGTCGCTAAAAGTATCTTTGTTCTAACGAACAGCGTCAATAGCCTACTTAGTCGTCGAGCGCCGCTTGCTTAGCCTCACTCAGCCGTCGAGCGCCAGCTCACTCAGCCGTCGAGCGCCAGCTCACTCAGCCGTCGAGCGCCAGCTCACTCAGCCACAGCGCGTAGAGAACTGCGCCAACTTTCTGAAAACCGAATAAAGCTGCGTCCTTTTTGTCGGACACCGACGTCATCAGCTGTAAGGGTAATCATTAACGCAAAACTGCTAGACAAACCGTTAAACCAATGGCGATTAGCAACCTAACTTTACGCAGCGCAGCAGCGCTTTGGGGCGACAGTGGGGAAGATATGGCGCTCGACACGAACGGCACCGATCTGTTTCAGCCAGCCGGCGAGCTGTATTTCTACCATCCTGGCGACAGCTGCGACGTGATTGACAGCAATGTCGATATGCTCTGGCTAGAGCGCATTCACCTAGAGGAGATTACCGTTAGCCCAACTCGTAACGGCAAAGTACAGGTGAGCTATCAAGGCCAGCCCATTCTGCGAATGAAGGGCGTTGAGCTAATTCGCACTGAAGAAGGGTGCTTTTCGCTCAACTACTGGCTGAACTAAGGCTGGCTGAGCTGGCACTGGCCGATCTAGGCCAGGGTAGGGGTCAACGACCAATCGGCAAAGCTGTCAATCTGCTCAAATAGCTGCTGCAGGTGGCTAACTTCGGTAAACGGATTGAGTAAAACTGCTTTAAGCCAACGCTTGTGACGATAAACAGGTAGCGACAGAAAGACATGATGATGCAGGAGGTGCTGCTGTAAACCGTGATTCCAATCGTCCCACTCCGCTGCCGGCAGCCAGTCAGGACTGCCGCGAAAGCAGACGAGGTTCATCTGCGGACGGCTGGCTAGCTGCAAAAAAGGCCGCTGCTGCACCTGTGCAACAAAATAGTCAGTCAGCGCATAGCTATGCTCAATAATCGCAGCGTAGCCCTGCTTGCCGATATGCTGTAGCGACAGCCAGAGCTTCAGAATGTCGGGATGTCGGGTGCCCTGAATGGTCAGCTCGCCCAGATTAGGCCACTCCTCATGGTCGTGCATGTAGGGCGCTAAAATGCGAAACTGCTGCTGCAAAAGATCAAACTTGCGAAACAGCACCATTGCACAAGTTTTGGTGACATAGAGCCATTTCTGTGGGTTGAACGTGACCGAATCGGCCTGCTCAATGCCGCTTAGCAAGTGACGATATTGCGGGGAGAATACAACCGCGCCCCCGTAGGCTGCATCAACGTGGAACCAGAGGCCGTTGGCTTTTGCGATCGCGCCCACTTCAGCAATCGGATCGATATTTCCAGTAACTGTCGTGCCAGCAGTTGCCACCACCGCAAAGGGCTGCTGTCCGGCCTGTTTGGCCTGCCCAATTTTTTCTTTCAGGTCGCTGACCTGCATCTGCGAGTCGGCGCTGGTCGCGACTGAGATTGCCGCTTCAGTCCCGAGTCCCAGCAGCATCGCTGCCTTTTGCATCGAGGTATGCGCCGCTTCTGAAACGAAAAATACCGGCTTTTTCTCTAGCCCGGTAATGCCGGATTTAACCGCATCGAACGCCACGTTGCGCGCTATCGTCAATGCCTGCAAATTGGCCAAGCTGCCGCCGCTGACCAGCACGCCATTCGCCTGCGGCCCTAGCCCAAACTCAGCCGCAATTTGCCGCAGCACCAGCGGCTCTAGCCGCGAAAAGACGGGCGACATCTCCAGACTGAGCATGTTGTTATTCACTGCTGCCACTAGCAGATCGCCAATCACCGACATCACAGTGGGGATTGAGTCCATATGGCCCATATAGCCCGGGTGCGCCGCATTCATTGAATGCTGCAGGTGCGATCGCACCGTCTCTAAAAGCTGTTCGCTATCGACGGAGACTTTTGACAGCTGCGCCCAGTGAGCTAGCTCAGGCGGCTCGGGCAGCGGTGAGCGCTCAGCAGCAGCCGTCATCGTCTCGAC
>JAAHIA010000527.1 GCA_010671975.1 Leptolyngbya sp. SIO4C1
ACCAGGACATATGTATTATCAAAAGTCTTCCGTGCTGTAGGGGCTGCGTCAACTTTCTCAGCTGAGCTGACACAATAAGGGTAGCTGCACGTCAGGGAGTTTCTTTGTGATGGCGACCTTTAGCGACATTTTAGATGACGATCGGCTAAGAGGCCTTGCCGGCGATCGCTATTTCGAGCGCGGCGTTGGCTACTTTGAGCAGGGGCGGGTGCGGTCTTTGGCTGAGTATGATGACTGCATTACGGCCGAGGTGCAGGGCACAGAGTCCTATCAGGTGCAGCTTTGGCTACAGGGCGATAGGCTAATGTCGCGCTGCACCTGTCCGCTGGGGGTAGACGACCTGTTCTGTAAGCACTGCGTCGCGGTTGGGCTAGCCTGGATTGATGAGCCGCCACCCCACCGCCCTGACGGAAAGCCTTCTGCGAAGGCGGGTACTACGATGCGAGATGTGCATGACTATTTGGCCCGCCAGCAGCCAGAGACGCTGGTGCAGATGATTCTTGAGCGAGCGATGGAAGACGCTCGCTGGCGCGAGCAGCTACTGATGAAAACGGCTGCCGACCAGGCTACAGGGGCAGATATCGGTACGTTTCGCAGAGCCTTGAAGAACGCGATCGCAGTCGATGACTATGTCGACTACTATGCGGCGGACAGCTACATCGACGGCGTAGAGACTGTGGTCGACGGCTTGGAAGATTTGCTTGAAGCCGGCTATGCCAGCGATGTAATCACCTTGAGCGAAGAAGCTATTACCTTGTTAGAAGGTGCCTTCGATGCCGTTGACGACTCCAGTGGATACTTGAGCCTAGTGGCAAATCAGGTGCAGGCGCTGCACTACCGTGCCTGCGAAACTGCTCGACCGGATCCTCGCGCGCTTGCAGAGCGGCTGTTTCACCTAGAGTTAAATTCAGGCTTTGGCTTCTTTCACAGTGCGCTAGAAACCTACGCTAATTTACTGGGAGATGAAGGGCTAGAAAGCTATCAGCAGCTGGTAGACACAGCTTGGAAAACTCTAGCTGAGACCGATCTAGAAGAGCATAGTCGCTTTAACTATCGACGCTCTCAGCTCAGGCGCATGCAGGAAGCGCTAGTTGCTAAGACGGGAAGTTTAGAAGATTTGGTCGCTACCATCGCGGAGGATTTATCTCGGCCTAGTCGCTATTTGCAAATTGCCCAGCTCTACCAGGAGGCGAGGCAAACTGACAATGCGATCGCTTGGGCTGAACGGGGCTTAGAAGCCTTTCGAGATCACTATCGCACAGGACAGCTCGGCGACTTTTTGATTACGGCCTATGAGCAGCAGTCTCGATTTGACGATGCGATCGCGGTTGTCTGGCAAGACTTTGCCCGTCAGCCTTCTCTACCGCTTTATCAAAGGCTCAAGCAGCAGGCTGAGAAAGCGCATGATTGGCCCGAGTGGCGAGCGCAGGCCCTAAGTCATGTTCGGCAGTGGGTCGATCGGTCTCAGCAGGCTGCGACTAGCCCCTATGCTCGGCTTGATCATTCACTGCTGGTAGAAATTTTTCTATCAGAAGGAGAGACTGAGCCAGCCTGGCAGGCGGCACAGACCGGGGGATGCCACCCTCGTCTCTGGATGCAGCTAGCCGATATTAGAGCCGATGACCATCCTGAAGAATCACTGGCAGTTTACCAGCCGGCAATCGAGCCGCTGATTAACCAAACCAAGAATGACGCCTATCGCGAAGCAGTGGATCTACTGATCAAAGTTGAGGACCTGATGGTGGCGCTAGATCGAGTAGACGAGTTTGATCAGTTCGTCGATAATCTCAGCACTACCTACAAGCGCAAGCGCAACTTCATTAAGTATTTGCAGCAGGCAGAGCTGATTGCATAAGCGCCGGCTATCCTTGGCTGCCCGATCGCCTATCCTGGAAACATTGACCTCTGTGCGGCCAAAATGCTGTTCCGTTCTGCTGTTGAAACATCGCCTGCTGGCAAAGGCGAGAGCCGAATGGCTCTGCGTGGTTTAGACTGGCTTGCCTATCAGCAGGTCCTAACTCCACAGCTGCTGCACCACGCTCCAGCGCGAGCAGTGCCAGTAGTCGACGTGCGAGCTAATCAGCCCGTCTGCATTCAGCTTCAGTTCGCTCCAGCCGGGAATGGAGAGTCTCGGCTGCCAGGGCACAGGCGCAGTCAGGTGCAGCGTCCATTCAGTCGTAATCGTATCCGGCTGCGGCTGAGAGATGCCATGCAGATCGAGCTGATGATTTTGAAACAGCTTTTCGATTAAACCAATCATGCTGCGATAGCGAGCAACGCCGCGAAACTCGTTCAGCGGATCTTTGAAGTAGACATCTTGGGCATAGAGCTCAAAGCTCTGGTCGTGCGGAAATGTCTCATAGTCAGCTTTGATCTGCGCCATCATATCCATCAGCTGTCGGCCTCCACGTTGACTTCAGGCCAGAGCCGCTCTAGCTGATAGCGCCAGGCTGATAGCGCCTCTTTTTGGTAGGGACTCGATTCTAAATCGCCCATCATCCCCTCAGAGTAAAACCGATCGAGCGTTTGCATTGTGGTTTCGAGCGACTGGCCCTGCAGCTTGGCAGCGGCAATAATTTTGCGCACCTGCATCTCGA
The DNA here is from genome assembly GCA_010671975.1 of Leptolyngbya sp. SIO4C1. Classification (GTDB taxonomy): domain Bacteria; phylum Cyanobacteriota; class Cyanobacteriia; order Phormidesmidales; family Phormidesmidaceae; genus SIO4C1. The sequence goes on from JAAHIA010000527.1 coordinate 2,598, forward strand.
CCATCTGGCTAAAGAACGGGTCAAGCCCTTGCTGCTTCATGGTCAGCAGCCGATTGACGGCATCTTCGAGCTGAGCGCTGTCGAGGCTGGCCCGGTCGTGGTGAAAGACGCCCCACAGCACGCTCTGATGAAAGGCGTAGCGGGCCTGCTGCGTGCGATCAAAGTTGGCATCGAGGATCTGAGCCATGAAAGACTGAGCATCTTGCGCTGGCACAATCGGCACCAGCAGCCGCAGCCAGCTCTGGTCAGCTGAAAGCAGCACCAGCAGGCGAAAGTCTGGGGTTTCAACCTGCCAGGCGTCGGGTGGATTCGTCTGTAGACTATCTCCGTAGCGCTGCTGAAGAAAAGCTGTGATCTCGTCAGGCGTCATGAGCGTTTATTAAACCAATAGACATCTCCAAAGCTGAAAAGCTTTGCTAGGAGTGGCTTAGCGCCGCCACCTCAAAGATAAGTGGAACGCCATCATGAACGAGCTTTCGGGGCTTGGCATCCGTTTGTGTTAGTTTAGCCGGAAT
>JAAHIA010000528.1 GCA_010671975.1 Leptolyngbya sp. SIO4C1
CTGGTGTTTTGAATGCGATCACATTATCTTGAGTCATGGTGTATTCCTTTGTCTGGTCTTTTTCTCTTCCAGAAGGATACGCCTTTTTTTGTGCCTCCCTCGTACACCACTTTTGGTTATAGCTCAATAGGCGATCAGCCCACAGATGATGTTGACTAAGCAATTGGTCGGACTGCGGTGACGCGAATGCTCAATCTGTGAGATGTTCTTGAGCTGGTCAATCACCGTTTCGACGATAGCGCGCTTGCGCGTCAACAGCTTGTCGTTCAGCCGCATCAGCTGGTTCTTCATATTGCGTCGAGGTTTAGCAAAGAACTCGATGCCAAAAGTTTCGAGCAGTTGCTTAGCTAGCGCTTTGCCGACATAGCCTCGGTCAGCAAACACTTTGCCACTCAAGCCACTGAGCAGGTCGATGACCGGTTTGCGATCGTCTGTATTGCCAGGCGTCAGCGTCACGTTGAGCAGTTCACCGTGTTCGCTCACCACCCAGTGCAGCTTGAAGCCATAGAACCAATCGACCGAGGTCTTCGCGCGAGCAGCGATGTCCTTGAACACTTTGTGTCCGCAAATGCGGCGATTATGGCAGACCTTAAGGCTGGTGGCATCAATGAAGCTGATGCCAGTGCAAGAGCCAAAACAGCTTTTCAGATAGCAGCATAGCGGCAGTAGGCATGAGGGAATCCAATCGACGAAGCGGGTATAGCTCACCAGCTTAGGAAACGCCTTGCCCCAGTAGCGACAAACATGATGCACATAGTAGCTTTTGAAGTTGCGGTAGTGGCTTTGGTGGAAGCCGATGAGGATAGTCATCACTTCGCTCAGGCATAGCGAACGCTGGCGGACTCTAGTTTTCACCCCATGGCTGAGTAGGCTTCTGTGCCATTGGGGTTCAAACTGCTGGCAAAAGTCATCGACTGAGCAGAAGAGTTCTTCTAAGCTAGACATAGCGGAGGACAGGGCTGATGTGTTTGTGTAATTTCAGCTTACCGGGTCCTCCTTTTCCTTAGCTTTCGACGATTGCCTTATCCCGAACTGACGTTAAAGACCTCTGTGCGTCTGCTCATCTACTATCTCAAACATGATCGCATTCCTCGTTTTGCCTGAATCATTTGATGCTGTGCAACGCCAAAATCTTGAGCTATTCAGAGGATTTGGGCGACTCTACGACCTGCGACTTGATTTCTGAAACAGCAGCCTCTAGTTCCATTTCCAATTGCTCCGCTGATGGCAACCCACGTTGGTAACCAGGTGGCAAATCGCCACTGACCAAATACGTTGCGACTCCAATAGGATTCTGGACTGACCCAAGCGCGAACTCGACGACCGTGCGATCCTTTGAGCGACACAGCACAATCCCGATTGTCGGTTCGTCTCTATCGGTTTTCATCCGATTGTGCCGGGGGGAGGGTTCGCTCAAAGTTGGTGATGGCCCCGCCCTGGCGCTGGTATAAGCCTGTCTCGATCTGCAGCGTCAGCACATTGCGGCTCCAACCATGCGTGATGGTTTGCTGGACGTACCAGAGGCGTTGATCAGAGTCTTTAACCTTATCGAGCAAAATGCAATTGTGGAACCAGGGAATTTTTGCAGCAGCTTGCTGCAAAATTGATTCGTCTGGCCAAGCCTCGGCGAATGTCTTCATATAGCCGAGGTTGCGAGCGGAAAAACCTTTCATATCAGGAAATTCCCGCTTTAGGTCTTTAGAGAGGCGATTGATAACTTTTTTACCCCAGCCTTGCTCCTGCTGCTGCACTAGAATTTCACGGCCAATGTGCCAGTAGAGTCGAATGAGCTCCTGATTGACAGCAATCGCTGCTTTTATCTGCGACGCTTGAATTCGGCTTTTCAGACCATCCAGCAGCGCAAAGTAGTTTTCATCATCAGGAAATAGGGCAGAGGGCTTACTAGGCATAACGATGCGATCGCTGGGGCACGGCAGGAATTTAAGCATGACATACTGCATCAGCCAATCATCAGGCAATTTCAAACGGCTATCGTTGTAGATTTTGACTTATGAGCCTATCCAACAGTAATTCATTACACTGCCAGGAATGAGTGCTACAAGGCGTAACATTATTGATTTTCCCATCGGGATATTACGAACCGGCAATCTTGTGGGTACTGTGGCAGCGACTGCGCTCAGGTGATATTCAAAGGATTGTTGCCCAATATCAATTTTGGTATCGCAATAGCCCAAACTTAGACATACCCCGGCAAAGATGTCTTTAAATAGATAGTTGTGCCTCTGACTTGCCAGGCAACAAGCAAGGGGAAGCCATGCGAGCATTATTTTATGAAGCGCTGCTGGATGCCTGCCGTCAGGCTAATCTTGGTATTGCCCAGGATTGTTTGGGATTGATCACCGACAAAATCAATCAAGTGGTTGAGACGCATCATGCAGAGCTTCTTGATCGGGACACATTCGTCAGAACCTATGCTGATTTCCAGGAGTTTGTTCGGCGCATGATCCAGAGTGCCCAGGATAGTAACTTTGATGCGCTCCATGAACCGACGTTTTTTGATGCTTTAGGCCAATGCGGGCTTGTGTTTTGGTGTCAGTGACAGCAGGTTCACCCATGAACAGGCAGGAGAAGGGGCTTGATTTAGCGGTTGAGAGTGTGCGACAGCAAATTACGCTTGCCAGTGCCATTATCGCTGCGACCCTGGCATTCTCCGACCAGCTACAAGATACAATGCAAGGTAGGGTCTGGACAATGCTTCCCTATGCTTTTGCGCCGCTGGCACTATCAATTATTTGTGGCGTCCTTGCTCTGATGAGTATCTCTTTCCATTTGTGCAAAAATCGCGATCCGATGCCGCAGTCTGAGGTACGGTTGTTCGGTGTTTGCCAAAACCTCTCATTCATGCTGTCGGTGATTGGATTGGTGCTCATTGTGGCAATAGCTTAATACCAAACATAATCAGCTAAGAGTCAACCAAGCCTTATCATACAGGCTCACATTCATCATCCCGATAAGGCTTATGGAACTGTAGCTGCTCGCAAACAGGAAGCTCTGGGCTCGCAAACAAGCCGATTCTGAGCTCACATTGTAATATGCGAATAAGAACACTCTTCAGCTCATAATATTTGCCAATA
>JAAHIA010000529.1 GCA_010671975.1 Leptolyngbya sp. SIO4C1
TCAAGAGTTAGGGTCGCTCGGGGCGCAGGCGATTGAGCCGGGCTTTTGCGGCGTGGCTTTTGAGTGCGATCGCGCCCTGCTCTATAAAGTCAACCTATGGGCGCGGCTGCCGTTTCGGATTTTGGTGCAGCTGGCCGAGCTGCCCGCCGGCGATGCGGTGGAGCTGCGCCACAGTCTGCAAACAATTGACTGGGCCGCCTACCTCACGCCGGAGCAAACGCTGGCTGTCAAAGCCACCGGCAAAAATCGGCAGCTCAACCATACGCATTTCACCGCGCTGCAGGTGAAGAACGCAATTGTCGATCAGCAGACCGCCGCCTTTGGCGAACGCTCCGACGTGGATACCGAGCTGCCCGACGTGCTAGTCAACGTGCATGTTCAGCGCGAGCACTGCGTGGTCAGCCTTGACAGCTCTGGTAGCAGCCTGCACCGACGCGGCTATCGCCCCGCGATGGGCGCGGCCCCGCTGAAAGAATCTCTCGCCGCCGCCCTAATTCAGCTCTCTGACTGGACGCCCGATTTACCCTTCTTTGACCCGCTCTGCGGTTCGGGTACGCTGCCAATCGAAGCCTGCCTGCAGGCGTTAAAGATTGCGCCTGGCCTGTTCCGAGAGCAGTTTGGCTTTGAGACCTGGCCCGACTTTGATGAAGATCTGTGGGAGCAGCTGCAGCAGGACGCGCGCGGCGTGCAAAGAGAGAACCTGCCGGCAGTGATTGGGGGGTGCGATCGCAGCCCAGACGTGATTGAGCAGGCCCGGATCAACGCGCAGCGCAGCGGCGTCATCTGGCATATCCAGCTAGCCTGTCAGGATCTGGCTGAGGTAGAAGCCCCGGCCGATCAGGGCGTGATTATTTGCAACCCGCCCTATGGCGAGCGCCTTAGCAACAAAGCCGAGCTAGGAGACTTTTACAAGCTGCTGGGCGATGTTTTTAAACAGCGCTTCAAAGGCTGGACGGCCTATGTGCTTAGCGGTAATAAAGAACTCTCGCGCACGATTGGGCTTAAGTCGGCCCAGCGATTTCCAGTCTACAACGGCGCGCTGCCCTGCCAGCTGATGAAATATGAACTTTATTAGTTCTGAAACACTTGTCTTCAAGGGGTTATGGCGCTTGGCTCTTAGCGCATGCATCAAACAGTTGGCAAGAGCTGTCGAGCAGGGTGCGAAAACGGTTTCTGGCGCAGATGTCATTCTTCGTCGGGTAGAAGAGTTTGAGCAAGTTAGACAAAAAGCCATTGACGGTAACGAGGCCGCGCAGCAGATATGGACCCAACAACAGGACATTCTGGTCTGTTCGTTAGATGATCTGCGCTCGGCTGATGCCGTCTTATTTGGAACACCGACACGCTTCGGCAATATGTCATCTCAGATGAAGCAGCTGTTTGATTCGATGACCAGTCTCTGGCTAAACGGTGAGATGGAAGGTAAGCCAGCGGGCGTATTTACCTCAACAGCCAGTACCCACGGTGGTCAAGAAACGACGCTGCTCACTATGATGGTACCCCTGCTACATCTCGGCATGATTGTTGTAGGGGTACCCTATTCAGCTGATGGCATGATTCATACAGAGGCTCGAGGTGGCACCCCTTACGGCCCAACTACTATTGCGGGGGCAAAAGGCGAGCTTCAGCCCCCATCGGAAGATCTCAGTCTAGCTGAGGTTTTGGGACAGCGGGTAGCAGACGTTGCAGCCAGACTTAAAAGTTAGTACAAACGCCAGTCAGTGCAAAGATGAAGCTAAGTAATGACAGTAGGATACGGCTGCTTACATGACCAGCAAGGAGATATTAGGCTTAATCGGAAATAGTAAAACCCTTGCACAGCAAGAGTTTCAGGAAGTACTCGAATCCGGGTCAAACCCTTGCAGCACACGGGTCTGAGGTCATTTTGAAGGATTCCGAAAAGCGCGCTGCTGGAAATCCTGATAGAGCCAAATTTCAAGCCTGATAAGAAGCTCTCAAGCTTATAGACCAGGCCAGCGATTATCCAAAGATAGTCAGCGAGACGCATGGTTTTAACAAATGCACACTGGGACCGCTTTTGAACTAACTGTTCCCCATAAAAATTTAGTACACCCCCCTGGAACGCAGCTTTTTCGTCGCTGAGCCCCCTATTCCTCGTTGAGTAATTTCACTTTTCTGCAACTATTCATGGTCGACCGCGCAGAATATCTTTGTCCTTCGTAGACACCAGGTATCATTCGTCACAGTCTCTATTGGGATCAAAACTGATATTTTCAGGGAGTACAGTTCTACATAAAATTGCTTCGCCGAGTTGTGCTTCTGTCGAAAAAAATGCTTGGCTCAGATCAGTGTCTGTAAAGTCAGTTTCCCTGAGATCAGCATCTTCAAAAGATGTGTACCGGAGGTTCGCCTTGCTAAAATTCGCGATCGCAAGGTCAGCACCTGCAAGACCAGCAGTGTCCAGGTTCGCCTCTGTAAAATTAATACCCACAAGATTTGCATTGAAAAGAGAGATGCGAGAGAGATCAGCACCTGCAAGATTAGCTCTAAATAAGTTGGCACGACTCATTTCAGCGTTTTGAAGTTGCGCTCCATCAAGCGACTGATTAGCTAAAGAACGGCAGTTTCCAAAGATTCTCTCCGCAATAAGTTTTAGGGGATTTAGATAGATGCTGGGCCAGAAGTTGTGCCATTGACGAGTTTCGATTTGAGAGCATCCTTCAACCAGAGACAGAGCTGCTTGCCTGACTGTACCAGGGTTATCACTATATAGGTCAGCATAGTTCTGTCTAACATTGAGTTCTCTGATGAATGCTTCGACAGAGATTAATGGAATTATAATTAAGCTGCTTAATGCTAGCTGACCCAAACGCTTTTGTCTTGAACTTTTACGGATGAATTCTGCTGCTAGGCTAGACAACCCCCAATGCGCTCGATGCTTTTTACGAAAGCTGAGAGCATCTTTCAACTGTCTACCTTGGAGCAAATAAGCTTTGCGCCTTCATTGAGTACTCCATTCTTGGGCGGCGGGTTCAATTTTTCGGTACTGCCTGAGCAGGTCGCGGTTCTCTTCTGTCCATTGCTGTAACAACGACCAGTTTCGCATCAACGCCTCGTGGGCAACATCAAT
>JAAHIA010000053.1 GCA_010671975.1 Leptolyngbya sp. SIO4C1
TCGATGCCTGTTCGACCACGTCGGCTTCAAAGCCAATGCCAGATAATTGAGCGCGGACATACGCGCGTGATTGATGCCGCCTACTGCAACCAGCGACCGATGGTGCTGCTAGCCGGCATTGGCTTTGAAGCCGACGTGGTCGAACAGGCATCGCGCGAAGCCAAAAATCGCCTCGGGATGCTGGCCTATGTGCTTTCAGGCATTCGTCAGCTGCGCGACATGGAACAGTTTGAAGCCACGCTAGAGACGGACTCTCAGGTTGTTTCGGTATCGGCATCAGCCATCACTGTAGCCAACCTAGCCCCGGCAACCTCCATTCTGGCTCAGGGGCCAGCCAAAATTGTCGAAGATGACGGTCTGATGGACATTACTATCGCTGCACCGTCCGGTTTTGCCAGCGCAGTAGCGGCTTCGTACGAGCTGTTTAAGTCGGCGCTGAGCGGATCTGCTGCCGAGCGAGAAGACATTGGCTTTTTACAGGCCAAATCGGTCAAGATCTCGGCTGAGCCCCCCCAAAAAGTAGCCCTAGATGGCGAAATTATTGGCACCACCCCGGTCGAAATTACCTGCGTGCCGCAGGGGCTGACGCTATTTGTGCCCACAGAGGCAGCTGAGCCGCTAGAAGCCGAAAAACTCACGGGCCTACCCAAGCTTAAAATCAAAGACAAACCCGTTGATGATCGGCCAGATACATCAAATTGATTTGGCGTCCTCTATCTTTAGGAAGAGGTGATTGTTAATAAATTTTGCGTAACTAGACAGGATGTTTGTTGATTCTGAAGCCTATGGTGCTGTCTACTGGGCTCTACTGGCATCTTTCTAGACGCTGCTTTGCGCGCCAGCTTTGGCAAAGGCTGCTGCTAGGTTTTACAACGGGTCTGCTGCTGTGCGCGCTGTGCGCGCTGCCCGGCTGGGCACAAAGCGATCACTCAGCGCCGGTTGCCAGACAGCTATTTGCGCAGCTGTCCGACATGCTATCAGAGCAGCCAGCTACCTCAGAGCGCTCTGCCCCAGTTCGCCTAAATGGTCGAACGCTGTTTCAAGTCGCACCGACCGAGGGGCTCTCAGCTAGCGATCGCGCAGCCGAGATTCAGGCCATACTCAACCGGGCAGCCAGGCGCGGTGCGATGCCGTCAGCCGTGCGCTGGCAGATGGACTCCGTCAGTCAGCAGCCCATTCTCTATCTGGGCGATCAGTTTTTGATGACCATCACCGAGGCTGACGCTAAGATTCGCGGTTTTGAAAACCTGCAGATTCGAGCTGATGAAGTTGCAGCTAGCCTGCGGCAGGGACTGACCCAGTTTCGACAAGAGCACCGGCCAGAATTCTTGCAGCAGCAGCTGCGACGGGCCGGGCTGCTGCTGCTGCTAGCCATATTCGCCAGCTGGGTCGCGCTACTGCTGCTACTGCGGCTGAATCAGCAGCGACAGCAGTATCTGCCAGCCCCTCGCCCGATGAACGAAGACGGCAGCGAACCAGAAACGCCGCGACAGGTGATCACCGCGCTGCGGCGGCGCGTCTTTCGCGGTCAGCGGCGTGGCTTCATCGATTTACAGCGCTGGCTGCTATATGCTGCGCAAGCCGGCATCTGGTTTGGCTATTTGTTCTATAGCACCGGGCTATTTCCCCAAACCCGCTACTGGCAGCCGATAATCAGCCGCCTCATCGAGCTGCCGGTCGAGATTGGTTTAATTGCGATCGCGGCCTATGCGCTGATTCGCATCTGCAACGTTGCCGTTGATCGAACGCTGCTAGCGGTGCAGGAAGAGGCCCTGCTGCGCGCCAATCCATCGCAGCGGCTGGCGCTGCGTGTGACCACCTTCTCTGGCGTCGCTAAGAGCATTCTAGACAGCCTAATTATTGCCACTGCTGGTCTGGTTACCTTATCGCGCCTCGGCGTTAACCTTGCACCGCTGTTAACCGGCGCTGGCATCATCGGTCTAGCGCTGTCGCTGGCGTCACAAAGTCTGCTCAAAGATTTGATCAACGGCCTGTTTATCTTGGTCGAAGATCACTATGGCGTTGGCGATGTGATCATTGTCGGTGAGGTGGCCGGATTTGTTGAAAATATGAATTTGCGGATTACCCAGCTGCGCAATGAAGAGGGACGGCTGATCACGATCCCTAACAGCGCTATCTCAGTTGTGCAAAATTTATCTAAAGAGTGGTCGCGCGTTGATCTGATGATCCCCGTCTCTTTAGAAGCCGATATTGATCAGGCACTCGCCCTGATTGAGCAGGTAGCCGAACATTTGCGCTGCGATCCCCAATGGTGCGAGCTCATTTTAGAGCCGCCGCTGCTGCTGGGGGTTGATCAGCTCGACCACGCCGGGTCGACCGTGCGAATCTGGATTAAAACCGCGCCGCTGAAGCAATGGGACGTGGCTCGCGAATATCGTCGACGCCTCAAGATTGCCTTTGATCGAGCTGACATTGAAATTGGCATTCCTCAGCAGTCGCTGCAGATTCGCTCTGCCTAGCGCCGGCCTCTTTCCTAGGGTAGACGTGCCAAAGCCTGCAGTGCAGTAATTTGAGGGACGTTATCAGCCCCTAAGTCTTAGAGCATGTACCTCATCGTCATCGGAGCCAGCGCAGAAGGGCGACGATTCATTCAGCTGGCTGTAGAAAAACAGCATAAGGTCGCATTAATCGAAAAAGATGAGGAAGCGGCTCGTCGTGCTTTAAATGGCAGCAACATTCGCGTATTTCAGGCCGATATTGCCGCAGACAGTATTTTAGAAGAAGCCAAGATTGACACCGCCGATGCCGTGATTGCCACCACATCCGATGATTCCGTCAATCTCATGGCGATGGTGTTGGCCAAAGAATACGATGTTCAAGCTCGCATTAGCCTACTAAACAATCCGGCCCATCGAGAAATGTTCGAAAAGCTTGGGGTAAGCGTCATTGCCGATCCGGCTAGCATCATTGCCCATCATCTCTATCATCTGCTACCCAATCGCTAACCCCATCGCTCAGCCATTACATGCTTGAACTTAGAGTAGTGGCTCGGGATGTAGGCTTGTTCTTACATATTCCGGGCGTCATGGCGCTGTTGTCGCTGCCGGTCTGCCTGCTAGCTCAGGAATGGTTTGCGATCGCGCCGTTTTTGATCACCGCCGGCATCTCTGCTGGCCTGGGTCAGCTGCTGTATTGCTGGGGCCGCAAAGCCGAGCATACCCACTATCGCCAGGCCATGATTACTGTCGCACTGGGCTGGGGGATAGTGCCGCTTTTAGGTGCGCTACCGCTGTGGCTGATAGCGCAGGCGCTGGGTGAGAGCGCCGGGCCAACAGTGAGCGTCTTTCAGAACGGTTGGAATGCCGCCTTCGAAGGCATGTCTGGCTTTACTAGCGCTGGCCTCACCATGAGTATTCAAGAAAGTCTCTTGCCAGCTAGCCTGCAGTGGTGGCGCTCGTTCATGCAGTGGGTTGGCGGCGTTGGCGTGATTGTTTTGATGCTGGCGCTGCTAGAGCCCGGCAGCGGTGCCTATCAACTATATAGCGCTGAGGGTCGTCAGCAGCGGATTGGGCTCACAGTGCACCAGACCGTCCGTCGGATCTGGTGGATCTATGCGCTGTTTACCCTAGCCGGCATGATTCTGTTTCGCGTGGTGGGCATGGACTGGTGGGCCGCCTTAAATCACAGCATGACGGCGATCTCTACGGGCGGCTTTAGCATCACCGACAACAGCATGGGCGACTACGACGTGCCCATTAAAATCGCCGTCATGGTAATGATGGTGATGGGTGCGATTGCCTTTAGCAATCACGATCGCTTTCTGAGACAGCGGCAGCTCTCAGCCTACTGGCAGGATGAGCAGCATCGGCTGCTGTGGGTGCTGTTGCTGCTAGGTGCTGTCTTTATTCTGTTCGAGCAATATGCGACCAGCAGCATTTTTCACTGGACCGATAGTCTCTTTCAGTGGGTGTCTGCTCTGACTACCTGCGGCTTTGGCTCAGAATCGGTGCAGTTTTGGAGCGACAATGCCAAACTGCTGCTGAGCCTAGGCATGATCGTCGGAGGTGCAGCCGGATCAACCGTGGGCGGCATCAAGCTCAGCCGCGCGGCTATTTTGATCAAAGCAGTGGGCTGGCGCTTTGAGCGCACGGTGCTGCAGCCGCATGAAATGATGCGCTACTGGATTGACGATCGGCCTAAAACCGAAGCCGAAGCCAGCCGCCAGATCAACTCGGCAGCGGTGCTGCTAGTGCTGTGGCTGCTGCTAATTAGCTGCGGCGTTTCGCTGCTGCTGCGGCTAGTGCCCGCTGAGTATACGCTTAGCGACGTCATTTTTGAAGCAGCTTCGGCGCTGGGCAGCGCTGGGCTCTCTACCGGAATTACTGGCCCCACGCTGCACTGGAGCGGTAAGCTGACGCTGATGCTGCTGATGTGGATGGGACGTCTAGAAGTGGTACCAGTAATGGTGCTGCTAGCTTTGCCGCTGCGCCGACTGACCAATACCAAACGCTAGTCGCTAGGGCTGTGCTGTTGCACATACTCGCGCACAAAGGGCACTAGCTTTTGCGTCGTGTGAATGATAATCGAGCGATCAAACATGATCCAGGGGCGCGGTCGCTCAAACACGCAGGGCTGCAGAATGCCCCACAGCTGATCATCTTTGGTGATATGAGCGTGGACCAGGGCGCGGTGGCCAAAGACCCGCTGCTCAAACTCTAGGTTCAAGGTATCTGAATCTGCCGTTTCAACATCTTCAACAAAGATTGAGTTTTCCGCGCGCAGCGCCGCTGCGAATAGCGGGTCTTGGGCCTCGAGTTCGCTGGGCTCTTCCTGCTGCCAGTCAGGATCGCTCACATCGGGATAGGTGTCTGAGCGTCGCCAGCAGTGGGTCACCCGACCGTAGCGCGTTTGCGGATCGCGCAGATATAAGAAGCAGCGATCGCACTTCAGCAGCTCTCCCAGCGTTGGCATCAGCTCAGCAAACAGCCGCTCAGGCGTGGCTGCCTGATGAAACAGCTGCTCCAGTTCAGTTGGAAACGTTGGGTTGTACAGCATTGCACCTCGCTACTCGTCGGTTGAAAACGCCCAGGTCACGGTTTGGGTAGGCGCAGCTTTAAGGGCCTTAACCAGCTCATCTTGAGATTTGAACTGTAGCTGAGACAAGTGCGTCGCATCGCTGTGCACGGTAAAGCAGGCTGTGGAAAACGGCCAGGGCTTAACCGCTATCGTACCGTCAGACCGCTGCCTGATATTGTACCGCGCTCCGTCTGGCCCTTCGGTAATTTCTAACCAGCGCTCGCCGGTCGGCAGGGTTTGCTGACAGAGAATGAGCGAGATGCGATCGCACCAGCGCATAAACTGATAGGCCCGATCGGCTTCGGCTTGAGAGATTCCCAGCCCGTCTTGCCAAGTTGCCTGCAGCTTCACCTGCTGATCTAGAAACTCAGCCAGCTCATCCGACTCCTCTCGCCGGCTCTGATTCAAAAAGCAGGTATGCATTGAAGTCAGCATCGCTACCCAGCGACTGCGATAGTGCGCCTCGTCAATATGTTCTCGCAGCTGCTCAACCGAGAGCGACTGATCAAGCTGAAAGTCTTTAGGAGCACCCGCTTCAGTTAGCGAATTGTCTTGCCACTCTTTTTCTAAATCATCATGGTGAGAGATCGCCGCAATTGTTTGCACAAGATAGCTAGCGTCTTCGTCTAGCTGCCAGTAGCCCGCAATCTGAGCCGCCAGCAGTGCATGCGCCCGATGATAGAGCACCTGCCAGCCATCCGAAACTAAATTAATGATCACAGTTTAAACAGCAGTCTCCCGTAAAGCATCACCACCACTAACACATTGCAGAATTACTAGCGCACGCGCTGCAACCGGAATGGCCCGCTCTTCGCGAAAAGGTTGGCCTTCGGCGTGAAATTCACCTGTCTTAGTATCTAGAACCAGCGCCCAGTCGTACTTTTGCAGCTTCTTCGGCAGCTTAAACTCAAGCGTCTCGTAATGCGCGTTGAAGAAAATGAGAAAGCTGTCGTCAATGACTCGCTCTCCATGTCGCGAGGGCGTGGCAATCTCCTGCCCGTTGAGAAACACGCCCAGGCTTTTAGCAAACCCCTCCTGCCACTGCTCATCGGTCATGCGCGTTCCATCGACGTTGAGCCAGGAGATATCGCTAATCTCAGAGCCGTGAATGGCGCGTCCCTGAAACCACTTGCGCCGTCGGAAGATAGGATGCTCATGCAGAAAGCCAATCAGCTGGCGCGTATAGTCTAACAGCGACTGATCGGTGTCTGAGAGATTCCAGTTGACCCAAGAGATCTCACTGTCTTGGCAGTAAGCATTGTTGTTGCCTCCTTGAGACCGGCCCATCTCATCGCCCGCTAAGAGCATTGGCACTCCCTGCGATAGCAGCAGTGTAGCAATCATGTTGCGCTGCTGCTGCGCTCTCAGCTGTAATACCTCTGGATCGTCGGTTTCGCCTTCTTCGCCACAGTTCCAAGAGCGGTTGTGATCTTCACCATCGTGGTTCTCTTCACCATTCTCTTCATTGTGCTTGTGGTTGTAGCTGACTAAATCTCTCAGCGTGAACCCATCGTGGCAGGTAATGAAGTTGATGCTGGCGTGCGGTCGCCGGCCGGTAAACTCATAGAGGTCAGAGCTGCCGGTAAAGCGATAGGCAAACTCTGCGAGCGTACTGTCTTCGCCCCGCCAAAAATCGCGCACGGTATCGCGATAGCGCCCGTTCCACTCTGACCACAGCAGCGGAAATTTCCCTACTTGATAGCCACCCGGTCCCACGTCCCAAGGCTCAGCAATCAGCTTGACGCGCGAAAGCACCGGGTCTTGGTGAATGATATCAAAGAAGCTGGCCAGCGTCCCTTGCGCATAGAGCTCGCGCGCCAGCGCCGAGGCCAAGTCAAACCGGAAGCCGTCAACGTGCATTTCTTGCACCCAGTAGCGCAGGCTGTCCATAATCAGCTTTAGCACCTGCGGATGACTGACGTTGAGCGTATTGCCGCAGCCGGTATAGTCCATATAGTAGCGGCGGTTGTCGCCTACCTGCTGGTAGTAGGCCACATTGTCAATGCCGCGAAAGCTCAGCGTTGGCCCCATGTGGTTGCCTTCGCCGGTGTGGTTGTAGACCACATCAAGAATCACTTCAATGCCAGCAGCGTGCAGCGCCTTTACCATCTGCTTGAACTCGCGCACCTGCTCACCGCTCTGCCCGGCAGCGCTATAGCTGCTGTGCGGTGCAAAGTAGCCTAGCGTATCGTAGCCCCAGTAGTTGCGCAGCCCCCGATCGACAAGATGGCCCGGATTTTCGTAAAAGTGATGCACCGGCATCAGCTCTACTGCCGTGATGCCTAGCGATTTGAGATGCTCAATTGCGGCTGGATGCGTCAGCCCGGCGTAGGTGCCGCGCAGGTTTTCAGGAATATCAGGATGCTGGCAGGTAAAGCCTTTAACATGCAGCTCGTAGATCACCGTCTCGTACCAGGGGATTTCCAGCAGCCGATCGCCTTCCCAGTCAAACTGCGTGTCTACCACGACGCACTTGGGCATTAGCGCCGCGCTGTCTTCATCGTTATAGCTGAGGTCTTCTTCAGGATCTAGCCACCGATAGCCAAACAGCGGCGAGCCGTGCTCAATCGTGCCGGCGATGGCGAGCGCATAGGGATCAATCAGCAGCTTATTGGCATTAAACCGATGTCCGTTTTGAGGATCGTAAGGACCGTGAACCCGAAAGCCGTAGCGCTGTCCGGGCTCTATCCCTGGAAAGTAGCCGTGCCAAACGAAATTGTACATTTCGTTGAGCTCAATCCGCGTCTCTTGGCCATGCCGATCAAACAGACAGAGCTCTACCTTCTCCGCATTTTCCGAAAAAAGCGCGAAATTGGTGCCTTTTCCGTCCCAAGTTGCGCCAAGCACATTTGCTGTTCCTGGAAGCTGACGAATATTCATAGCCAACACGTCGCAAGAAATTAGAGAATCTTAACATTTCCTAATTTAGCCAGCACAGCAAATTCCTCAATCTGCACGAAGGCTGATTTAGCTCAGTCAGCAAAATTACGGCTGTCGAAAGCTGGCAACCCTGACGGTGAGGGTTCCCTGCTGCGGATCGTGATCAAAGACAAAGCTGCCGCGCTTTTGTTCTTGAGCAGAGAGAAAATCAATCGACTGATCACCGGTTTCGGTATCGGCATTCGTCAGCTGCAGTTCAGCACTGACCTGCACCGTTCGAGCTACCTGCCCGCCCGTGTTGGTGATGATAAAAGGGACGTAGTACTGACTGCCCACCTGAGCAGTTTCAACCAGCTCAATGTCAAACCGAGGCGGCCGATTCTGGTTGACTTGCCAGTCATAGATGACCAGCCCAACCAGCCCGATCAAAAGGCAGGCCGAGACCGCTAGCGTTAGCCACTCAGCCAGCGAGCGATGCGATCGCGCCAAAGCGGGAACCGCCTGCTTCAGCGACTTCAGTCCTGGCTTCATATCAGAATCCGTCCAGCCGCACCCCCAATGGCGGCTGGCAGCCCCAGCACCACGATGTCGCCCAGCCATTCTGACCAAGGGTCGGCAGGAGACAGCTGCTGAAAAAAGGCCAGCATCAGCGCTGAGGCCAGCAGTGCCACTAAGTAGGCCACCAGCGTTTCTGTCAGCGGGCTCAGTAAGAGACCGCGCTGCTGACGCTCGCTGCGATCGGTAAAGCCTGAAACAAACACAATCATATAAGACAGCAGCAGCGAAGCCGCCATAATCAGCAGCAGCCACAGCGGCGGCAGCGCTGAGGCCAAAATTGGAATTTCTTCGGTCGGCGCAATGCTAAAAGCAATCAACAGCGCCCCAATCAGCGTAGCATCCAGGTCGATCAGCGTGTCGCGCAGATTAAACAGCGTCGGTGCAGTAAATCGAGTCGAGGTGAGCCTGCGCCGCAGCCGCTGGCGCGTCTGAGTTAGGGTGGTGCGCGCCAGCGTCACCCCCAGCGAAAAGGGCACGCCTTCAAAAATGAGCTTGCCCAGCGTTTCTGACAGCGGTGTTTCCAGCGTGATTCGGCGCAGCAGCACCAGCGAGATCGCTGCGCAGGTAAGGCCAATTGCCAGCGCTTCAATACTTTCTAAAAACGCTTCGAGCGGATGCAGCGTCAGCGTGCGGCGAAACCCTTCCACCTGCGTCAGCAGCAGCACAACCACAAATGTCACACCCAGTACGCCCAGCAGAAAGGGCGACGAAGCGGCTGAGCCAATCATCCAGACTTCTACCGTATACAGCAGCGGAATGCCAAACAAGAAGCCGCCGGCCGCACCGCGCAAAATTGCCTGCAGCTCTGTCTGCCAAACGCTGGTTGACTGACTTAGCGGCTCGGATGAACGGGGGGAATTTAGCTCAGTCATGCTCGGTGTACAAAGCTTTGCTAATTATGTTAAACGCGCGATTCATCTCAATCTCCCACCAGACGGAAGTTCACTACGATGGCTATAGGAGCCAAGAGCAGCAGACAGCAGGCGAAAAACAGGAATATACAAATGACCATTAGGCAAATGACAATCAGGCGATTTGTATTGATGAGCGCCTTTCGGATCAGCATGATTTGGGATCTGCTCACAACGCTTTTAGGCACGCTGATTTTATTGAATAGCATCAGCTTTATTTCACTTGGCATCAGCTTAGTGGGCACCTTAACCGTAGGTGCCTTCAACTTTGCAACCAAGTCAATCTGGGCAGTGCGCAACGCCCGAGGCATTGAGGTGCTGCTGCTAAAGTTTGCTTGGATGCTCGCGATCGCGTTCGACTTTTGGACCTCGCTCACCTGCAATGCTACTTACGTAGCGCTAGGACGCTTTGAAATTGGCGGCAGCTTTGACTTTGCCCGGCTGTTTGCTACGCTCAACCTCAGTCAAATTTTGATAGTTTTCTTTGTGACCATTATCGCCACGCTAGGGCCGATGCTGGTTGGCTATATTCGCGATCGCGACCTCGACTTTCTCGCTTAACCAACTCGCCTAGCCAATAAGTTCGGCGTTTTCACGTGAGTCGAGCGGAGTCGAAACTCACCGTCTGTAACATATTCATCTAACTATGAAATTCCTTGTCACCGCCGCCACACTCAGCCTGATTTTCGTTAGCACCGGCTGTCAGCCTGAGCCAGCGGCTGACACAGCGTCTGAAGCCGAACAAACCGTCACCATTCTCGGATCGCTCACCGGCGTCGGCGAAGAAATTATGGCAGCTGCCGTTGCCCCCTTCACCGAAGCAACCGGCATTCGCGTTATCTATGAAGGCACCGATGCCTTCGCCACCGTCTTACCCATTCGCGTTGCAGGCGGCGACAAACCTGACATTGCCCTGTTCCCGCAGCCCGGACTGATGGCTGACCTGGTGCAAGACGGCGCAATGGTGCCACTCGATAGCTTTATCGAGCCTAGTGCGCTAGCTTATGCCCCCGACTGGATTGAGCTAGGCAGCGTCAGCGATCGGCTCTACGGCATCTGGATGCGCGCCGATCCTAAGAGCTTGGTCTGGTACAATCCGCAGGCTTTTGAGGCAGCTGGCTATGAGATTCCTCAGACCTGGGATCAGCTGATGCAGCTCTCTGAGCAAATGGTGGCTGAAGGCAACACCCCCTGGTGCATGGGTATGGAGAGCGGCGACGCTACCGGCTGGGTCGGCACCGATTGGGTAGAGAATATCCTGCTTAGCTCCGCCGGCCCAGCGGTCTACGACCAGTGGGTCAATCACGAAATCCCCTTCACCGCTGAGCCCGTTCGCCAGGCAGCTGAGACTTTCGGCGATATCGCACTCAATCCTGACTACGTGGTTGGAGGGCCGACCGGCGTGATCAGCATTCCCTTTGGCGACTCGCCGGCAGCGCTGTTCGACGATCCGCCAGGCTGCTACCTGCACCGTCAGGCCAGCTTTATTGCTGATTTTCTGCCGGCCGGTCTGGAGCCGGGTGAAGACGTCAGCGTCTTTTTGCTGCCCAGCGTTAATCCTGAGTTCGAAGCGCCGCTGCTCACGGGCGGCATCGTCTTTGGCATGCTCAACGATACGCCAGCGGCTCGTCAGCTGATGACCTACCTAGCCACGGCAGTCCCTCATGAAATTTGGGCAGCGCGCGGCTATATCACACCGCACCAGGGCGTTAGCTTATCGGTTTACCCCAGCGACTTGGTACGTCAGGAAGCCGAAATTTTAGCCAATGCCCAAACCATTCGCTTTGATGGCTCTGATCTGATGCCGGCTGCGGTGGGTACCGGCACCTTTTGGACGGGCATGGTCGACTACATTGGCGGCGAAGACTTGGATACGGTCTTGCAAACAATTGAGGCCAGCTGGCCTGAGTAGCTCTGAGGGCCGCCCCCTGTGTGTAGGCAAGACCTCGGCTGCCAAAGCCGCTCTCTCGACCGTCGATTGCGCCGTCGGCGGCGCGGCTAATAATCAGTTCTGTCTGCTGCAGCGGCACAAATCGCGCCGTGTAGACCCAGCCATCTTGCCAGGCCGTGTAGCCGCGCCAGGCTATCTCTGAGCCCTCTGGCGCACTCACCGGTCCAGGCAGGCAAACCGCTGTCACTTTAAACGAATTCTGCTAGCGGCTTTAGGCACCTGGCTGCCTAAGCAATTAAGCTAAAGTAGGCGCCATTACCAAAAAGCTGTGCGATCGCTGCTGGGTATTCAATCGATTGACGCGCAGGTCTTAAGCCATGAAGCGTTTACGCAAGACGCAATGGCGCGACACTCGCTGCGAGTTGTCAACTGGAACATTGCCAAAAATAATCGCAGCCCTATCTGGCAAACCGAGCTGGCAGCTATCCTATCGCAGTATCGCCCTGACCTGCTCTGCCTGCAGGAAGTCAGCCTTGACGCGCCGCAGCCGCAGTCTTTTACGCTGCAAAGTATGGGCTGGCACCTCGCGCCTAACTTTGTCCATCGAAGGCAGCAGCAGATTTTTGGCGTCCTCACGGCTTCTAAAGTTCAGCAGCGTCGCTGCCATTCACTGCAGAGTCATCACTGCGAACCCTTGCTGAACACGCCTAAAGCCGCTCTGATCACCGAGTATCCGCTGGCCCAGTCTGAGCAAACCCTGCTGGTCGCCAATGTGCACGGCATCAACTTTGTTAGCACTCGCAAGTTTCAGGCACAGCTACAGCAGCTCGAGGCTGGTCTAATACACCACTCTGGGCCACTGCTGCTCTCGGGTGATTTTAACACTTGGAATCCGTCGCGCATGCAGCAGCTCTGGACTTTAGGCCAGCGGCTAAAGCTCCAGCAGGTCGGCTTTCAACCTGACTGTCAGCGACGGCTAAAGCGATTTTTGCGATCGCAGCCGCTCGATCATATTTTTTATCGCGGGCTCTCAGTCGTTACCGCTAACACCCGCGTGCTCAGCACTGCCGCCTCCGACCATCCGCCCATGTGCGTCGAATTTACCTTAAACAGTCGCTGCTCAACTTAGCTATCTAGTCATTTTGCTCATATTTTTCTCATCTTTTGTCGTTAAGCTGCTCTCAGAGCAGATGTAGGCAACAGGATAAAGCTGCTTTGAGATTAAGGCCTTAAGACAGGTTTAGTCCTGATATCACTTATATCTCCTCTACCCTTCCCTCAGCTTGTCTCGGGAAGGGTTTTGCAACAGATTTTACAGCCAGTTGCCGAGCAGCACGTAGGGAGCCCAGTAAATCGGATGCTGATACTGCGGATTCTGTAAAAGCTGCAGCTGCGCCTGCCGCAGCGCCTGAGCGCGCGTGACCTCTGGTTTGACGAGCTGCTGATAAAATGCCTCAGTAAACACGGCGCTAGCCTCATCGTCAATTGACCAAAGCGTCGCCAGCGTGCTTCGAGCCCCGGCTTTTACCGCAATGCCGGCTAGCCCGAGCGCAGCTCGACTGTCGCCAGCTGCCGTTTCACAAGCGCTGAGCACCAGCAGCTCAATCGGCGTATCTGCTTCGCCAAGCGGCATCTGCAAAGCACGGCTCAGCTCAGACACATTGATTAAGTCATCCCAGGCCAGAATAAAGGTATCTTGAGCGCGCGAGCTAAACTGACCATGCGTCGCTATATGAATAATGGGAAAGACGGCGCTGCTTAGCTCAGACTGTAGCGCCTCGCGCGTGAACTGATGGTTGAGTAAAACTTTGCTGCGAGCGACGTTGGCCTGAATCTTTTCAAGCTCAGCCGCCACATAATCCAAAGGCTCAAATCCGGAGCGCCCTGCCGTAATGCCTGCCGCTAGCACCCTCAGCTCGCTACGCGGTAGCGGTCGCGGATCGAACAGCTTGAGCCCCGGCGTCAGCGCGATCGCATAGTCTTCGATCAAAAAGCGATTGCCATCGTGCAGGGCCGCCATGGGAATGCCCTGTAAGGGGCCATCCAGCACAAAGGCGAGCGTTTGTACACCGCTGCTGCGAATCTCGTTAGCAGCGGGTTGCAAAAGCCAGCGATAGAGCTGCTGAGCCAGGGGTAAAAACTCACGTCGGCTGCGAATAACCAGCTGCTGCCGCAGCTGAGCAACCGTTGATTCAATAGCGGCTGTCGAGAGCTGACTCACATAGTGCCGCAGCGGCTGCTGTGGCAGTCGCAGAATCATGTGTATTTGATCGCCAAGAATAATTGAATACAGGATAGCTGTTTGCTGATCGACTTGATCAATATCGACAGGCTTAATGTCTAGGCAAGCCTCTTTAAAGAAGTTGTCCAGCTGAGCCAGCTGCAAAAGCTCTATCACATCGCGCGCCTTGGCCAAATTTTGCTCACTGATTGGCGCTTGTCCTGAGAGCAGCAGCGCCACCAGCTCCCGATAGACTGACTCTACATTTTCTCGAAATGAAAACTGCACGTCTGAGTCAACAGCCACCAGATCACCGCGCAGCGTACCCAGCGTTTCCACTGCCTGACTGTAAGCCTCAACCGCCTGCGCTGACCGCTGCTGAGCTGCCAGAATTCGCCCTAGCTGCCACTGCCATTGATAGGCAATGTCGGCAGCCTGGTTAGCCTGCGCCATGAGCAGCGCCTGCTCGGTGAGCGTATAGGCCATAGACCACTGCTTTGTCTGCTCATAGATGCCGCCGAGCTCTCCTAACGCATAGGCTTCCGCTCGCTGATCGCCGCTCTCTTTGGCAGCTTGCACCGCCGTCGCCAAAAGCTGCGCTGGCTGCTGCCAGTCAGGCGGTACGCCAGATTCACGCCTCAGCCGAGCGCGATTGAGCGGCACCAGACTGCGGGCTAGCCTCACATACGCATAGGCTGTAGCGCGGTTAGGTGGCTGAGATCGCAGTCGAGCTACAATCTGGGGCCACAGAGCCTCAGCCGTGATCCACTGGGCCTGTTCAACCGCCAGGTTTAGCTGAGCCAGCTCAATGATCAGCTGCGTTTGCGCTGACGCTGCTTGGGCAGCTGCCTGCTGATAGTAGCGGTGGGCGCTGTCAGGATCTTGAGCTGCCAGCGCCATATTGCCCAAACTTAGCAGGGTTAGGCTCTGCTCTTCTGGCAAGTTAAGCGCAGCCGCGATCGCAAGTCCCTGCTGCAGCATTTGCTGCGATCGCTCAAACTGTCCCATCAGCCGTAGCGCAGTTCCTATCCGTCGATGAGTGGCCACAGCTAAAGGCGAATCGGGCTGACCGTTCAGCAGCGGCACCGCAGCTTGCAAGGTATCCAGCGCGCGCCGATGAAAGCCGAGCGTGTGCAGCGCCTGCGCCTGATTGACCCGTGCTCGAACCACCCCTGCAGTATCTTCAGCCTGCTGGTAGGCTGTCTCCGCCTGCTGCCAGCTTTCTAAAGCCATCGCTGACTGACCCAGCACCAGCTGCAGGCTGCCCTGCGAATTGAGTACCTGGGCCAGCGCTTGCAAAACGAGCGGGGTCGACGGCTCATTCTCCAACAGCGCCCGGCTGTCTGAAATCGCCTGAGCCGCTTCAGACCATTGACCCATCTCCTGATAGGCCAGCGCTAAATTGCTCAAAACCCGCGCCTGAGAAAGCCGCTGCTGGTCTGTCACATAGGCCCGATATGCCTGCTGCCACAGTGCGATCGCCGCCGTAAAATCACCGCTCTGATAGCGGGCCTTACCCTGTTCTTCATATTGAACGGCTGAGCTAGCGACTTCAACCGCTGTCGTTTCTGCCATAGCTGCAGTCTGTGGCAGCCAACCTAGAATACCTGACAGCACCAAGCTTAGAGCTAGGCCAACCGCTACCAGCAGTAACCAAATCAGTTGACGGCGGTAGCGGTTCAGCGGCATAAGATAGACTTCTATGGCCCAAAATGTCAGCGCTGCCTAGCCAAACCGCCCGTAGCAATAGCCGCTTGGCAAAGCCGCTACGCCAGATGCCGTTTGAGACGGTGTTGCTGTTAGCACCACGCTGTCATTCTCATCGACATACCAGCCTTGAGCCTCAACGATTTGCTCAATTTCGGGCAGCGCTGGCAGGCGTAGCCTTGATTCTGCATCAGCAGAACCTGTCAGCAAATTTACCGTACCCAAATCTGGAAGCGTTCGCTCATCGGTTGGCAGATCGGCTGGCGTCAAAGGTAGCCCACCGCGACCCGTGATAGAAAACTCATTGCGTAAACTGTCAGCGCTGCAGCGAGAATCAACCACTTGCGAAAGTTCAATCAATGTAATCGGTATTTCGATGAGTGCCTGCGTACGCTCATCAAAGGTTTGGTCTAGCGTTACCGCGCCGCTGAGTCCGAACTCAGAGCTCGCATCGATATCGTTGCTGTCATTATTAGGAACAGCTCGTCGCGGCTGAATGCCTAGCAAGCTTTGCGCTGCGATGCGAATGTTGCCACCGCGCCCCCGAACCGCGTTGGCGATGATGTCGCTGTTAGCGGAGGGAGGTGCCACGATAAAGTCTGCATCGATGTCGATATTGCCGCCGTTGCCCTCGCCAGTTCCTACCCCAGCAGTTGTCGAGATTAGACTATTGCGCTGCAGCACAATCGCATCAGCATCCCTAATTTCAAGGTTACCGCCGTTGCCAGAGGCCGCTTCGGCTGTGATTTGCGCGCGATTATCTAACGAGATGCGCTCGGCATCAATCGAGAGCGTCCCCCCGTCGCCGCTGCCTAAGCTATTGACGGCAATCTGAGCCCCGTCGCGAATGACCAGCCGGTCAGTATTCACCCGCAGGTCTCCGCCATCACCGGTCGGCGTAAAGGGCAATCCTTCCAGCCCAGATGAGGCAAACAGCCCACTCACAAAAGATGTCTCCGACGTACTGCCCCCACCGCTTAGTTCGACTCGCTCTAAAGCATTAATTTCTAAACTTCCACCCCTGCCGGGTCCAAACGTAGAGGCTTGAATTTGAGCTCCATCTTGAACTAATAGACGGCTTGTATTAATAGTCAAATCTCCGCCGCTGCTTGAGCTAGTCGTTGAAGTTGTAATTAATGCTGGCAGGAGCAAACCAACACCATTAAGTTCTACAAATTCAGAAGAGTTAATAGTTATATTACCGCTAGAACCTGTACCGCTCGTTCCACCAGATATCACGGCTCCATTCCGAACAACTAATCTTTCTGTATCAATCACTACACTGCTACCGCTACCGGAACTTCCTGGAAGCGTAGAAAAAAAAATGCCG
>JAAHIA010000530.1 GCA_010671975.1 Leptolyngbya sp. SIO4C1
CTGACGGAAAACAGGTGCGATCGCTGGTGAGCTGCTGCTTGATATAGCTCTGGTAGACAGACAGTATCATCGGCTCAGATAAGTATTTTGTTCTTATATCAGCCCGTCTTTCCTTCTTTACCTGGCGCAAAAACCTCTGCCATACAACACTTTTATGCGTTGTATCGCTCCATCAGGCAAGGGAGTATGTTTTCCAGAGGGCAGCTATTATCCGTTAGTTGAAATTCGGAATTGTTGAAAGTTTGGGTAGTTTAAAATCTGAATTACTGTACCCCTTAAACAATGCCCTTACTGACCGCTTTTTTGACCTCGCAACCTTCTC
Organism: Leptolyngbya sp. SIO4C1; assembly: GCA_010671975.1. Classification (GTDB taxonomy): domain Bacteria; phylum Cyanobacteriota; class Cyanobacteriia; order Phormidesmidales; family Phormidesmidaceae; genus SIO4C1. The sequence continues at coordinate 323 of JAAHIA010000530.1, forward strand.
CTATTATTAAACGTATTCTTCTAATTAGCTTTCCTCTCCTGATGATGCTGGCGCTAGCCATGGATTCTACAGCTATTGCTGCTCAAGGAATCGAAGCCCAGGCTTGGGTCAATGCAATGGCGATCGCATATTTTGTGTTACTGCTGTTTGCGCTTGATTTTAACAGGCGACTAATGGCGCTAATTTTTGTTCCCTTTTCCCTAGGCGGCGAATATGTCTTTAGCGATGTCTTGAGACTGTACAGCTACCGGCTGGGCGAAATTCCTATCTATGTGCCGTTTGGACACGCAATTTTGTTTAGCATGGGAGTGCTTTACAGCGAACTCTCCTGCGTGCGCAACTATCAAGCGCAGCTGCGACCGGTCTTCAGCTGCACGTACGTAGCGTTGCTTTTCGCAGCTGTTGTCTTCTTCCACGACACGCTCAGCCTTATCTTTGCCGGTGCTTTCATCTGGGTGCTGCAGCGCAAAGGCTACCAGACGCTATATTTCATTATGGGCTTTCTAGTACTCTATGTAGAATTAGTTGGCACAGCCTGCGGCAGCTGGGTATGGCATCCTCATCCGTTTAACTGGCCCTGGTTAGAGGCCGCTAATCCGCCAGTTGCAGCTTTTGCTTGCTATGTCTTAGCCGATCTCGGTGTCATGAAAATTGCGCGCCATCTTAAAGCTCAGAAATCTCGTCTGCTCGTATCTGTCGGGATGAACGACAACATGATAAAGCGATTCAATTGATCGCACTATAACAATGCTTGCAGGCTAGCCCTTATGACAGATTTTATTCTTTCAAATTTATGCTCTGATGGGTTTGGCACTTTTCACTAAAGCGAACTCATGGGCTTATTAATTGACGGCGTCTGGCACGATCGCTGGTACGATACCGAATCAAATGACGGAAAGTTTAAGCGCGAGACGTCGAGCTTTCGCAACTGGGTGACTGCCGACGGTAGCGCTGGTCCGGAGGGTAAAGACGGCTTTAAGGCTGAGCCTGGTCGCTATCATCTGTATGTGTCTTATGCCTGCCCCTGGGCGCATCGCACGCTAATCTTCAGAGCGCTTAAGGGCCTAGAAGAGATGATTGATCTCTCTGTCGTCAACTGGCTGATGGGCGAAAATGGCTGGAGCTTTGAGCCCGGTCCGGGCGTGATACCTGACCCAATTCATCAGGCTGACTACCTGCGCGAAATCTATGTCAAAGCGGATCCCGCCTACACAGGCCGCGTTACGGTGCCGATCTTGTGGGATAAAGCGACGCATACGATTGTCAACAACGAGTCGTCTGAGATTATTCGCATGTTTAACAGCGCCTTTGATCAGGTAGGCGCGACAGCGGGTGACTACTGCCCCGAAGAGCTGCGCGATGAGATTGATGCGGTTAACGATCGGGTCTATCACACCGTCAATAACGGCGTCTATAAGGCTGGGTTTGCCACCACGCAGGAAGCTTACGAAGAGGCCGTGATGCCGCTGTTTGAAAGTCTCGACTGGCTAGAAGATCGGCTGGCAAATCAGCGCTACGTGGCGGGCGATCGCATCACGGAGGCCGACTGGCGACTATTCACCACGCTGCTGCGCTTTGACCCGGTCTACCACGGCCATTTCAAATGCAACATTCGCCGCCTGATTGACTATCCGAATTTGTGGGCCTACACGCGCGAGCTATATCAGATGCCTAAAGTGGCCGAGACGATTCACTTTGACCATATTAAGCATCACTATTATGAGAGCCATCCGCAGGTGAATCCGACCGGCGTTGTGCCAGCGGGGCCGAAGCTCGACTTTAGCGAGCCGCACGGTCGGGGGTAGAACCTCTGGTTATTCTATTTGCAGTCGCCTGATCAATACGGTGACCCACTGCTCGCCCCTGGGCTGAGGTTTGCTCCAGTCGTTGGGTTCGGCATAGCGCAGCTTGTGTAGTGTCTGTATGGTTTTTCGCAAGGCTGCCTTTGAGCCGGTGATGCTGAGACAAACCTCTTCGAAGCGAGGCGAATAGTCACGCGAAGCGGGAGGCGCACCTGCGCCCGAGCCGCTGTATTGAAACATGGTCTGATCTCCTATGTATAGATTTGCCCTTTGGCTGCGCTTAGGGCAACGGGTTTGATGCCCCCGCACCCTGAGCAAAGTCAAAGGATGCGGGGGCGTGGGAAATCAGCACCAAACATTTAACCACCCCGATCGCCGCATTACGCAATCAGGGTGGCCACGCTGCTACCATACAGCATAAGCCTCCAGGCTGGTTGTGTCAGCGTGGGGGAATAGCTGCTCGTTCGGTATTGGCGTACCGGCGGGCAGCGCTAAATATTCGGTATCTGATCAGCCGCGAACGGCTTGATACTGAGCATAGCGGGGTTGAAGCACTCAGTCAATTGTCAATGTTACATATCTATGGGGTGGGCTTCGAGAAACTTTGATGCGGAGGAATTGGCTAAGGACTATCAGCTCACGATGTCGCTCAAGGAAGTGCTGGGTCTGCTGGAGCAGCTGAGCGAGCGGCTTAAGTCGATTGGCAATGACTATCTCAAAGACGCGCTGGAGAGGCTTAGCTGAGTGCCTGGCACATCTTATTCTCTAGCTGATATTTTTGTTATGTAGGTTGGCATTGAGCTTGCGAAACCCAACGCGGTTGCCGTTCGGTCATTCCGTTGGGTTTCGTACCTCAACGGTAGCCTACAAGCTCACAGGCGTTTCAGGAGATGTGTCAGGCAGCCAGGAGGCGTAGAGCTAGGATGGGCTATTGTAGAGCTTGATTGAATTGAAGTGGGGGTG
>JAAHIA010000531.1 GCA_010671975.1 Leptolyngbya sp. SIO4C1
TCCACGACGCCGAAACTGCTCGCGCCATCTATACGCCCGAACGCTACGCTCGCCTGATTGCTGCCAGCCAGCAGGCCCAAACCTACTACGAGGCCAACGGCACCGTGCAATACACTCTGGCCGCCACTAACGACGAAGCCATCGACTTGGCGGCCATGCGCTGGGCTGATCCGAGTTTTTACTACACTAATCCTGAGCGGGGGGCGATTCCCGAATACGAAAACCGCTTTCCGATCATGGCCTGGGAAGAATGGCTCACTTTCGACGCGCTGGCTGCTGCCGACGGCATTAAAATCCCCTACCTGATGATTCATGGCGATCAGATGGCCCTGCCTGACAATGCTCAAGCCTTCTACACCGAAGTTGACAGTACAAAGGCGCTGAAATGGGTTGAAGGTCTGCAAATGGACTACTATGACCAACCGGAGTTGATCGATAACGCCGTCGATTTAGTCGCCGATCACTTCAACCAAACCCTTCGCTAGCCGGGTTGAGTACCGGGTGCAGCCAAATTTTCCGCCAAAGCCTTAAGTTCTGGCTTATCTTGTCATTCTTCCCTTGTGGAGATTTGGACCGACACTGAGACAGTGCGGGAGGCTCAACAGGTGGAGCAGTTCGTCAGCGCTACGGTTGCCAAGTATGGCCGCCTGGACATTGCATTCAGCAATGCCGGGGTAGACTATCCTCCCGCTGCGATCGCCGACACCGACATTGCTGAGTTTGACGACCTGATGACCACCAACGCGCGCGGGGTGTTTTTGGGAATGAAGTAAGAAATTCCCCACCTGCTCGAAGCCAGCGGCTCCATCAACAACAACGCCAGCATTGGGGGGCACCGGGCGTTCCCGAACATTATTGGCTACGGAGCTAGCAAAGCAGCCATCATCCACATGACCAAGACGGCGGCTCAGGAATATGGCAAGCAGATTCGGGTGAATGCGATCGCCCCTGGCGCGATTGATACCGGTATCGAGGGCTAGACAAAACACATTTTCAGCATCTATCCATTGCTGTCGCCATTAATTTCCAGCGTCTCTGGAGGTAGGTCAATAACGCTCCCCATGCCGAAACTTGGGTTTCCCGCTTTGCTGCGTTGCAGGTTCAGCTTGCTTAATTAAGCATAGATAAGATGACCTGTTGCACTTTATCTATAGCTTCGTAAATAGCGGGGATAGCAGACCTGCCTAGGATAGGTCTGCTGTCGGACTACTTTATTTAGCGCTATAAGCCAATTTTATTCCGCCGCCGGAACTTCAACCGCGCTGAGCGCTCTTTCTACCCGACGAAAATCAAAGCCCATTGCCCGCAGTGCGTGCCACAGATGACCTTGCAGGAAGAAAAAGGCCAAGAAAAAGTGAGCGTTGGCTAACCAGCAGCGAGAGGTGTGAGCGCCTAGGGGGAGATCGACCGTATCGGCAAAATAGGGGGCGACCCCGAGCTTGACTGCCAGCGGCGGTCCATAAAACTCGGTTGGATAGGCTAGCGTATTCACAGCACAGAAATAGGCCGCAACAAAGCCAGCTAGGGCAATGCCACCCAGCGAGTAAGACAGAATCGCCTCGCCTGAGAAAATAAGCACTTTCTTGGCCCATTTCAGCGGCGGTACCAAGATATGCCAAATTCCTCCGCCAATTAGCAAAATACCTACATAGATATGACCGCCAACCAAGTCTTCGAGATTATCGACGCTGGCAAAATGAGTCTGGTAGCCGTAGATCGTGACAGGATCTAGCGTTGGCTGGGTGACCAGGCGCACGGTTTGGCTGGCCGCATCATAAAGACCGCCCCAGTACATTGCCTTGGCGACTAGCAGCAGTGCCCCAACGCCCAGAAACAATAGATGATGGCCGAGTATCAGTCCTAGCTGTTTAGGATCATCCCAGTCAAAATCAAAGCGCTTGGCTTGACCTTTAGCATTCTTGAGATCGGCTGGCGCTTTGAAGGTGTGAAAGAGGGCACCCGCGCCTAGCACCGCTGATGAAATCATGTGAACTGCGCCAACAACAAAGTAGGGATAGGCGCTAGTAACCTGTCCGCCTTCGCCGACGCCCAGGCCTAGCGTAGCCAAGTGCGGCAGCAGAATGAGTCCTTGCTCGCCCATTGGCAAGGTCGGATCGAACCAAGAGATTTCATACAGGGTGAAAGCCCCTGCCCAGAAGGTAATTAACGCGGCTTGCGCCACGTGAGCGGCAATGAAATAGCCCGAGAGATCGGCAAAGCGAGCATTGCCCGCCCACCAGTCATACTTGACATTGGATTTATCGTAAGTTTGCATACAGCAACTTTCCTCTAGTTTTAAGCTCAGCCAGATCAGCCGGCAATCAGCAGCTGATGAGAATTATACTCAATAAGAGCCTACCTTAAAGATCAGAATATTTGTCAATAAGGCTGATGTAACATTATGTGAAGTCGAGGGCGATCGCAGACGATATTTTTCTATCTTTTTAGGGCCAAAAGGGCCTTATGCTCGTTGATAGTGCGGTTTAAGACTAGGGATAAAGCGTTGAGTTTTTGAGATTAAAGGCAACCTATTTACGAATAAATTGCAATAAAGCTAGGGTTGAATAATCGCCAAAAAGTACGATTAACGGATCAGAACCTTAGAGGCAATTTTGTCTTACAGTCTCGCCGGCGTGGGAAAGCTTGCCTCTACAAGAGAGACAAGCTTTTATCTGGATTGAGAGGATCCATACTTTCTAAAAATGAGAAAAGCCAATGGTGAAGAACCTTGAGAGGAGAGGCATAGATTCCCAGCTACCATTGGCCGACACCACCTTGTCTAGAGGTTGGAGCAATCTTGAAGGGTACTCTACAAGCTCATTTCTTGCTTAATCTGAGCAGTCCAGACCTGTATTCGCTGCTCTGTCTTATCAGATTGGTTATCTTCGTCGAGCGCCAGGCCGCAAAACTTACCGTCACGGATGGCTAGAGACTCACTGTGGTCGTAGTCATCAGCTGACCAGTAGCCTACTGTCTTACCGCCAAGGCCAGAAATCTTTTCTTCTAAAATACCCATCGCATCTTGAAAATTGTCGGCATAGCCGATCTGATCGCCGGTACCGAAATAAGCAACGGTCTCAA
>JAAHIA010000532.1 GCA_010671975.1 Leptolyngbya sp. SIO4C1
TAGCTAAACTGCGCAACCTGCCACGGGCTAGACGCCAACGGTGAAGTCGGGCCTGATTTACATAGGGTGTCCGATCGCAGAACGCGAGTGGCGCAGTTTAGCTTAAAGATTTCTCGCCCTCGCGCGCTATCTCCAGGCGTTGAGAGCACGGCATGAATATAGGGCTCAGACGCCTGAATTCGACGCACGATACCGACTGCTAGCGCAGCGAGCAAAATGAGACCCAAGATAAATAGAGCGAGCTTACGAAGCGTCACACCTGCAGATATCTCAGGGGTCGGCTTTTGATAGGTGTTTTGGGTCACTGTCGAGTATGCCGTAACACTTCGTTATGATACATAGCTTAAAGTTTTCTCATGAACTCCAGCAACCATTTCGTAATAAAACAGAATGGTTACAACCTGCAATTTTTCTTAAGTTTCAGACATTATTTTGATTTTAGAAGGGGCGTCACTGTCGCGGCGGCCGCAAATTTTTCTCAGAAACCCTTTACAGGGCTAGAAATCAGCGATCAACAGCGACTACTATAGAAAAATGCCTACAGCTGTTTAGCTGCTGTTTAACTTTTTATATAGAGGAGAGAGGACGTGATTGAACCCCTACTGTCTGGTATTGTCTTAGGCTTGATTCCGGTAACGCTTGCAGGCCTATTTGTGGCTGCTTATATGCAGTATCGCCGGGGCAATCAGCTGTAGCTGTAGCACTCTTTCACAGCAGCCTACGGGCACAGCGCATTTTTCGCAGCAGCGTCTGAGTCAGGCGCTGCTGTTTAGTTTGTTTTGCCTAGCTTATGCCTGAGCGCGCTAGACGAGCAGCACCGTAGGCAGCTTCCGTTTCCGGCGCGATCGCAACCGGCAGCCCGATCAGTCGCGCTCTCATTTTTCGCCAGGTTTCGTTCTTGGCACCGCCGCCGGCGCTGTAAATGTGGGCTGCTGGGGTAGCCCCAAGCTCAGCCAGCCGCTGATAGCCGGTTGCTTCAATCTGGGCCATGCCTTCTAGCAGCCCGTGCAGAAAGCGCGCTGGGTTCTCTGGGCGCGGCGATAGCCGAGGTGGATAGTCGGGATCGTTGATTGGAAAGCGCTCGCCTGGCTCTAGCAGCGGATAGTAGCTGAGTCCAGTAGGCTGGGTGGGATCAATCTGCTGGCTCAGCGCCGTCAGCTCTGCCGCTGTGAAAAAATGGCTCAGCACGGCACCGCCCGTATTTGACGCGCCGCCGACTAGCCACTGCTGTCCTAGGCGATGGCTGTAGATGCCATAGGCCGCATCCTCCACGCGCGTCTGACTCAGCAGCTTGAGCACTAGCGTTGAGCCCAGCGAAGTGACGGCCTCACCCGGTGTCGCGGCGCCGCTGGCTAGAAAAGCAGCAATGCTGTCGGTTGTGCCGGCTTTGATCAGGCAGTCGGGTGGCAACTCGAACTGCTGCGCGATCGCCGCTCTCACTGGGGCAACGTCGCTGCCCGGCACCCGTACCTGCGGCAGCCAAGCAGCCATAGGCAGCGCCCGTAGCCAGCTTGGATAGGCCAGCGCATCAACGTCATAGCCTAGCTTTAGCGCATTGTGATAGTCGCTGATGCCCGGCTGCCCATGCAGCAAAAACCCAAGCCAGTCGGCCTGATGCAGCAGATAGCGGGCCTGCGATCGCGTCGCTGCTGCCAGCGTTTCGGCCCACCAGAGGGCCTTCACCAGGCTGGCGGTGGCGCTACGAGCCGGGCTACTTTCAGGCACAGACGACGGCAGCCGCTCTATCATAGAGCGGCCGCGATCGTCGCTATAGAGTAGCGGCTCAACCAGCGGCCAGCCGCGCTCGTCGCAGAGCAAAACTGTACCAGAGGTGCCGTCAAGAGCAACTGCACCTAGCTGCTGACGCACCTCCACTGGAATGGCCGACAGCAGATAGGCCAGGCTACCCTGCCAAGACTCTGCTAGCGATCGCGCTTCGCGATACCGACAGTAGGCCTGCGCAATTGTTGAGCCTTGAGCGTCAATTGCGATCGCGCGAGCCCCTGAGGTGCCAAAGTCAATCCCCAACGTAGGGCGCATGGTCGCAGGGCGCTTTGATGAGATCTTCGCCCCCTAGATGCTGACTTCGCTCAGTTCCCGCGTTAGGTGGTCAAACGGCATATCGATAAACGCAGTTTCCGCTACCCCCTGATCGGCCGCCTGCTGCTTCAGCATGTCCTTCATGATCTGGATACCCACCACCGTTGGGCCGATGGGTACGCCCAAAGAGTTATAAGTTTCGCGCAGACCGTTGAGCACCCGCTCGGTCAGCACGTCGCAGTCACCGGCCACCAGCGCGTAGCTGCAGTAGCGCAAATAGTAATCCATATCTCGCAGACAGGCTGCATAGCGGCGAGTGGTATAGGCATTGCCGCCTGGCCGAATCAGCTCAGGCACCTGCTCAAATAGCTTAGCCCCAGCCTCTCTGACAATGCTGGCTGCGTTTGCGCTGATCCAGGTGGCTACTGTCACGCGGTCCATCCCGGTGATGAAATAGGACTGCAGCGAATCTAGCGCATCGCGATCAAGGTAACGACCCGTGTTGTCATAGTTGCTAATTAAACTCGTCACCGTATCCCGCATGAAATCTCTCTCCCAACGTTTTGCAACTAGTCTGTGACTGAGGTGATAAATAAGCGCATATCAAAGCAGCAAATCTCGACTGCTGCGAGCTATTAGCCTGATTGGCCTATACCTGATCTCACCGATTTGGCTTGACCGACGTCGGCCTGGCTGAGCCTGAACAAATTATGAGACTAAAAGCCAGTAAACAGCGAACTCATCAGCCGCATACCGCCTGATATTCAAGTCTTGATACCCTAGTCGAGAAATACCCCAAAGCAAGCTATAACAATAGTTTTAGCCGCTTTGATTGCCTCACTCAGTCTACCACGACCCGTTCAGCAGCGAACCATCTAACTCAGCCGGCCGGGCGCTTTACCGCTCATTTTTTACAATTCGCAATTTTTCGCAACATTTTGGCAACCCGGCCGATGATCGCGTCTGTTGGGACACCGCGATCGCAGTTTCAGAGCAATTCTCAAAGAATTCTCAATCTTTTTATGTTTCTGCAAACT
>JAAHIA010000533.1 GCA_010671975.1 Leptolyngbya sp. SIO4C1
TTAATCACGGGCGAAATTTCTTCCCAAGCTCAGGCAAATTACGTAAGCCTGGTGCGACAAAAAATTGCTGAGATTGGGAAGAAATTTCGCCCGTGATTAGCACCAGGCCCGTATTGACAACCACCTCTGCCGCTACCCGGCTAGACGCATCTTGGCTTAATAGCGCATCCACAATAGTGTCTGATATTTGATCGCAGATCTTATCAGGATGCCCCTCAGTCACTGACTCTGAAGTAAATAAATAGCGGCGAGACAATGGCATGACCTCCTAGATTTTGGAAAAACGCTGTTGAGCATAAGCGTTCATTGACAAGCTTATAATATTCTCGAAATGCGAGTATTAAATGACTGACGGCTCTATCAGAATTTGACCCAAGTGACTAATTAGAGCTGCCTGCCCGGTAAACTGAGCGGTCGTTGCGATCGCAGCTGGCTCTGACCAGCCGCCGGTCACGCCAATAAAGCCGGCAGCGCCGCTGTCGGCAGCTAGCTTCACGTCTGTGGCTGAATCTCCAATCACCAAAAGCTGCGCTGGCGATACGGCCAGGGTGCGACAGGCCTGCTGCCAAAAGGCTGGCTCAGTTTTGACAGGCAGCGCTGGGCTAAGGCCCTGCACTAGGCCAAAGTAGGGGGTCAGTCGATAGGTCTGCACAAAGTCATCGACATTGGGCTGGCTGTCAGCCGACACAATGCCAAGCTTTACCCCGGCCCAATCAAGCGCTTTAATCAGCGCGGTCGCGCCGACCAGCGGCGGCGTGTGGGGCGCTTTGGGCGTCAGTGCCGCGTCGGCTTTAGCAAAAGCCTCGGTGACCCGCCGCTGAGCGACTGAGCGATCGCAGCCCGCCGCGATAAGACAGGCAACCGCCGCCGCCACATTTTCGGCCCGGCTGCCCGCTGCCAGCAAGCCCCCCGGCTGCACCTGAGCGCCTAGCCCTAGCGCCTGCCGCACGGCGTCCCCAACGCTGGGCACCTGCGCCTCTAGCAGCCGCGATCGCAGCTGTCCTAGCTGCTGCAGATAGGCGGCCACGCCGGCTAGCGTGCCGTCTTTATCAAACAGCACGGCGGCAATATCTTTAAAGACGGCGTCAGGCGTATAGATAGCAGCCATAAGAGTAAGATTGCAGCAAAAAGGAGGGCGCTAGACCCTCCTCCTCACTGATGGCATATTCAATTCGGAGCAAGTAGCAATCGGTTAGGCTCTAGCCTAATCAACGGCCACCATCATTTCTTGCTGCTCGTAGCTGTCCGTATTTTCGGTTCCCCCTTCAGCCTCTGCCTCTGCCTTGAGCTGCTGCTGCCGATAGCGCTCGGCCATTTCCTCGGCCTTCTCAAAGACGAGGTCTGGGTTCTTCACCATATCGCCCGGCTCTGGCTCTAGCTGCTTGGTAGACAGCGAAATGCGGCCGCGCTCGGCATCGAGATCAATGATCATCACCTTGATTTCATCATTGACGTTAAAGACCGAGTTAGGCGCATCGATATGATCGTGCGAAATCTCTGAGATGTGCAGCAGGCCGCTGACGCCGCCGATGTCGATGAAAGCGCCGTATGGCTTGAGGCCGCGAACGGTGCCAATCACCACTTCGCCCACCTGCAGACCGTTCATCTTACGCTCAACGAGCGCTCGACGATGGCTCAGCACTAGACGGTTGCGCTCTTCGTCCACTTCTAAGAACTTCAGGGGCAGCGCCTCGCCGACTAGATCTTCCTTGGGCTTGCGCGTGCTGATGTGTGAGCCGGGAATAAAGCCCCGCAGCCCCTCAATTCGCACCAGCGCCCCCCCACGATTGGTGGCAAAGACGTCTGAGCGCACCGTGGCATCCTCTCCCTGCAGCTGACGGACGCGCTCCCAGGCGCGCATGTATTCAATGCGGCGAATCGACAGCGTTAGCTGACCATCCTCATTTTCGTCAGTCAGGATGAAAAACTCACGAGTCTCATTGGACTGCAGCACCTCATCCGAGCTTTCTACCCGATTGATTGACATCTCTTGAATCGGCAAAAACGCAGCCGTCTTTGCCCCAATATCAATCAGAGCGCCTTTAGGCTCGATGCTAAAAACAGTCCCTGGCACAATATCTCCTGGGCTAAAGTGATAGTCGTACCGATCTAAAAGGGCTTCAAATTCCTCATGAGTAAAACCAATATCGGTTTCCTTTGTCTCCTGATTGGTCATGCTAGCTGTTTCCTACTGTTTTCTCCGTAATTGAATATGCGCCGCGTGCCGATGGTGCACGGGCTGCTGCCACTTACTTCAAAATTTTATCTCAGACACACGCTGAGTAAGGCAGTCTGAGAGCAATTTGTCACGGACTATTTATATTAGGCGAATTTAGGACGCTTGTCACCACTATCTTGATTGAACCGGCAGCGCCGATGACGTGGGCTCTTCGCCGTTGCGATAGGGCAAAGCATCGACGCCGTTAGCAGGCTGCTCAAAGTCGCTCAGGGCTTCTGCAAAATCGCGAATGCCGCGAAACTGACGATAGACTGACGCAAAGCGAACGTAGGCGACCTCGCTGAGGTGCTTGAGATGGGCCAGCACCAGCTCGCCAATTTCTTCGCTGCTGACCTCGCGAATTGCTCGCTGCTGCAGCTCAGCTTCTATCTCATCGACTAGCGCCTCTATCTGCAGAGATGAAATTCCAGTTTTTTCACAGGCGCGCACAATCCCTTTGAGAAGTTTGGAGCGGTCAAAGGATTCGCGATCGCCGTTGCGCTTAATAATCGTTACCGGCACATACTCAATCCGCTCGTAGGTGGTGAAGCGCCGCCTGCAGTCTAAGCATTCTCGCCGTCGTCGAATGCTGCGCCCGGCTTCGGCTGAGCGAGACTCTAAGACGCGATTGTTAGGATGCTGGCAGAAAGGACACTGCATAGCGGATGATCTCCGGACGGATTCGTTAAATCAAAAATAGAGGTCACCGCCGCAAGCTGCGAAGCGCCGACCTCTATCTCTGTATGACCTCAGTCATTAGCTGCAGGTGCAGCAAAGCTTAGTCCTTCGAAATCCGAGGGGGCTCACGAAACGCGATCGCAAAGAACAGCGTTCCAATGATGCAGGTAAAGATC
>JAAHIA010000534.1 GCA_010671975.1 Leptolyngbya sp. SIO4C1
TGTGGGAGATGCCTGTGACCCTTTCGATGGCACGAAAGCCCATGCCGTTGAGCGACATCTTGACACACAGCTCTTTGACTTCGGGACTGTAGGATTGCGGCTGTGGGTTTTCGCGGAACTGGCGATTTTGACGACTCAGTCGGCTCGGTCAGTGACAAGGACGAGCGGCTGAAGCTGCATAAGTCCTGGTTTGTCGAATGGGCTGAGCTAGAAGTAGTCTTCAGGAGGAAAGATGTGTCGGCCGTCAAAGCATTTATCACGACGCAAACCGACCAGATTCGCCCACCCTACGGCCGCGCCGTGATGGAGTTTCCCAGGCCGAGCATTATCGTCGGCACCACCAATTTCGATGAGTTCCTAGCCGACCCCACCGGCAACCGCCGCTTCTGGGTGATCGGAATCACCCAGAAGCGGCGGTCCCGCTGGAGCAGCTAGAAGCAGAGCGCGATCGCATCTGGGCCGCTGCCTGCCATGCCTATCTAAAAGGCGAGCGGTGGACGCTGCCGCACGAGCTGAGGGTAGAGGCCCAGCAGGATGCTCAAGATTATGCAATGAGCGACCCGTGGGAAACACCAGTCCTTCAATTTCTAGAGGATAAGGAGGAAGTGACCGTCGACGAAATTTTGTCGATGGCCCTAAAAATTGACATCGACCGGCACGATCGGGCATCTCAGATGCGCGTCAGCAGCATTTTAAAGTCAGAAGGTTGGGTTGGGCAGCGGAGGTCGGTCAGGGGAATCAGGGTCAGACAGTGGCTTTCTCCTAATCATTACTTATTAGATGGCCAGGTTGGACAAGAAGAGAAAGAAGCCGCAGGCAGCAAGGCTTTGAGTTCTGCCCAACCCCTTGCCCAACCCCCTGCCCAACCCCCTGCCCAACCCCCTGCCCAACCCCCTATTCCTTCTCAAGAGAATAGTCAGGCGGCCCAGCTGCCCAACCTGCCCGACCAACCCGACCAGATCCCTAGGAGCAGAAAAACTGTCAGGAATGGGAGTGGCGAGTCTCATGCTGAGCCGCGATTGCTGGCCGTTGGCGATCGCGTCGAGATTCTGGCAGGCGGGTTTAAAGGGCGCGTCGTTTCTGTCGTTGGCCTTTCCCCCGATGAAGTCGAGGTCAAAGGCTCGACCTGGCAGATCACGCGCACCTATTCGCCTAGTGATCTGCTGCCGGTCTGATGGACCGCGATATCACCCTGGAGGAGCTGCTGCAGCTGTGGCTTGACTACACGGAGTTCCGCAAACCAATGGTCTCACCGTCTACCTACGCTCGTGACTACGCCAAAATTACAAGGAGAATTTACTTGATGAAACGCTCTGCCCCCGACTTAGATAATGCCCGTCGCATTCGCGATTGGCTTTTGCAAAACTATGCCCGCGAAACTGCTCGCCGGACGCTGGTGCAGCTGGCGGCCGCTGGTAGGTGGGCCGTCTTTAACGATCGGCTGCCTTGGAATCCGTTTGACGGCCTGGCTCGCTATCTGACTCGTCGCGATGTCGAGGAGGAAAGCTGTGAGGCTTTCACTGCCGATGAGCGCCGCGCCATCATCGATGCAATGTCAGCGGAGTCTGTTAAAGACAGCTACTGGGTGCGATTCCTGTTTGCAACCGGTTGCCGACCGGAGGAAGCCGCTGCTCTGCGCTGGTATCACGTCGCGAAGGATTTCAGCCAAATCCACATACGGGAAGCACGGCCCGTAGACACCGGCCTGACCCAAGCAACTAAGACTTACCGCACCACTCGTTTCCCATGTAATGAGAGATTGCAGGCTCTGCTCATGGAACTGCAGTTTAGACCGAATGTATCTGAGTCAGACTACATTTTCACAAACAGCAACGGCGGTCCGTTCGACTATAAAAATTTCCAGACCCGCCGCTGGCGGCCGACGCTGCTCCGCCTGGTTGAGGAAGGCAAGGTGGCCTTCTACCTGCCGCAGTACAACTGCCGACACACCTTTATAACCGAGGCGCTGAAGCGGATAGATGTCAAAGACGTTTCGTATCTCTGCCGGGTCAGTGTGGCAACACTGATGCGAGTCTACGCTAGCCGGTCAAGGAAGATAATCATCCCCGAGTTTTAAGTAAGGAGAGCATGCCGCTATGGAAAAGACACAGCTAAACCTGCTCGACCTAAACCCAGCTGAAGCTGCATTCCGTGAATTTGAAGAAGGCGATCTCGTCTCCGGCCGTGAGGTCGGCTATGGCTTGCAGCCCGGGCCGCTGATTTCAGGAAAAATTACAGCCGTCGGCAATAAATATCTAAAGCTCGACTCAGGCGCAATTTTCAAGGCAGGAGCCTTCTTTGGCAAGCCAGAGCAAGGCCAAATTCTAGAGGCGGACTAAAAACGGCCTGAAACGGCCAACTGTCACACGGGCAAAACGCCCATTGTTTCGTTCGGCGCATTCGCTGAAACCCTTGTGACTACGTTGAGTAGTTGCTTCCCTTCGCAGTCACTCAAAATGTCAATGGCAGTTGTCCTTATTTCCACTCTAGGATCTGCACTGCTGATATTTGGTCCTACCGAATGTAGGCTGAAAATTAAGCACTAGATGTTCATTCATTCATTCATTTTTTCCTCTTGATATAGCTTTAGCCTTACATAGGCTTTAAGCAGTGGATTTTTAAATCTGTATCTATAATTTTTGGGGAAACCTATTTTTTGTAGGATTTCTCCTTTTTCTTCTTGGCAAAGCTTTCCAATGTGGTACTGATATGACTGAAGTTTCACTTCCTTTCTAAGAATGTGAGATAAAGGTTCCTGCAAATCAACGATTCTAAAGGCGCCATACTCGTTGCCATCAACCATCGCACAGGCTGAAACAACAGCTTTGAACATATCCTGTTTCTTGCTGGTTGTAATTGCTTTTTCATAGGATGTACGCACGCTTTCTTGTACATTTTCAATTGCTTCGTTGACGGCAATTGAAAAATGCTTTGGTGAAATAAAATCGCTATTTTCGTTAATCGCAGCTCGAGCACTATACTTTGACAACAAATGTGTATAGTGAGGGAAGCCTTCAGAAAGCTCAACTATTGAATTTTTTACGTTTTCGTTAATGGACATCTA
>JAAHIA010000535.1 GCA_010671975.1 Leptolyngbya sp. SIO4C1
TTGACTCCCTGAATCTCCGAAAATGCGTCATATATCGCTGTCATGGAAACAACCATTGGGCTGACCATGCATCTCACATTTTCAAAAAGCTCGGGCCGCTGTTGAATCGCATGATATTGAGAGTTTCCGCCCATGCACTGGCTATATAGGCCAACGGTCATCTTGCCCAGTTCTGGATGCGCATCAACCCATTTCTTAACCCCAACACAATCGCGCCACTCCCACACGCCGATTCCGCTCATTCCTCCATTGGCTGAGCCGCTTTGACCGTGATTCCGAATGTCATAGGTGAGCACATTGTAGCCTGCATCGGTCAGATGTTTGTACTGAATGACAAAGTCAATCTCAACACCGTCGTAGTTGCTCCACGGCTCGCCCAGGTGACCAGGAAAACCTGCGCGACACATCGGTAGTGCATGGTTGAAGATAATCAGCTTGTCGCTCGGTCCACCTTTCGCCGGAATGTACCATGCCTCCAGCGGCACACCATCATCGGATGGGATGACCAAATCATCTCACTTAGTCATTCCGTGGCCGGCGGGATTTTTGAATATTACGCTTCTCAGCGGCTTACACACTGCGGCAAGACCTTTGACTTTCTCGTAGTCTTCTTGGGAGATGATCTCGAGTTGCTCTAGCGCTTTCGCCATTCTTTCTTTGGGTATTCCGCTCATGGTGATTTCTCCCTTAGCCCTTTTGGAGCTGTTGTCGGTAGAATAAAACGTTATGCATTCGTCCTACTGGTGCGCGAGAATAGCCACCAGGTCAGTAGCTACCGCACATCGAATCAGCGTGCGAATGACTGCTATGCGAAGTATAGTGGACAGCTCGACTATCTTCCAATCTACGGGCGAGCGATCGCACGGTACAGTTGCTGCCCGGCCACAGTCAGTAACAGCACCGCCGCGCCAACTTCGAGCAGTATTGTCGTGTTCATTGCCGCAGTGTGAGAATCAAACGGCGCTACGATGTAGTGTCCCAAGCTATCTATACCGAGTAGCGCGTAAACTACAAGGCAATTCAAGCCGATTAATTTCGAACTGCGAATTGCCAAGATCAAACCAATAGCACCAAGCAGCGTCATTCCCACCCAGGCTAGATAGATGCCATTGCGCATCCATGAGTCCGGCAGGTTTGGGTAGTCCTTCAAGAACTCGGCGTTGTGAATAAAATGTATCAGGCTTCCAA
This sequence comes from Leptolyngbya sp. SIO4C1, assembly GCA_010671975.1. Classification (GTDB taxonomy): domain Bacteria; phylum Cyanobacteriota; class Cyanobacteriia; order Phormidesmidales; family Phormidesmidaceae; genus SIO4C1. The sequence goes on from JAAHIA010000535.1 coordinate 1,189, forward strand.
CCAGATACAAGCACCAAACGGTGATTAGGAGTTTTCGGTCTGACATCATGTCACGCGAGCCTCTGTTTATCTACCTCGTACAGAACCCAGTGCGACTTCAAACTCACGGGCGACAGTATTACGAGAACAGCACGCGATCTTCGGAACCCGTCACGAACTATCGAACTGCTTAGGATTTATTTACTGGACTCCGACAGACTTTAAATTTGACTTATCTTGAACGCTGAATCCCTTATTCTTTCTTATGATCTGCATGTGCTTAGTCGGGATGGTCACGGTGTGCGCAGTCCCATAGATATGTAACATTGACAATTGACTGAGGGCTCAAACCCAGATATGCTCAGTATCAAGCCGTTCGCGGCTAATCAGATACCAAAACTTGGCGCTGCCCGCCGGTACTCCAATACCGAACGAGCAGCTATTCCCCCACGCTGACGACACCAGCATGGTGGCTTATGCTGTATGGTAGCAGCGCGGCCACCCTGATTGTGCAATGCAGCCGTCGGGGTGGCTAAGGTTTGGTGCTGATTTCCTACGCCCCCGCACCCTCCGACTTTGCTCAGGATGCGGGGGCATCAAACCCATTGCCCTTCAACTCCGCTCAGGGCAAATCCGTACATAGGAGATCAGACCCAATGTTTCAATCCAACGATGCGGGCGCAGGAGCGCCGCCGGTTTCGCCTGACTATGCGCCGCGCTTTGAAGACATCATCCATTCGATTAAAGGCTCGCTAGCCGGTTTGCAAAACACTGTCAAAACCTTGCACAAGCTCCGCTACGCCGAACCCAACGACTGGAGCAAGCCGCAGTTTGATGCACAATCTGGCAAATGGGTGATCGTCTTGATTAAGCGATCGCAGCTCAGCTAACACAGAGAAAGCCCCTATCTCAGACGCTTAAAGCGATTGACCTGCGATCGCAGCGCTGCTGCTGCCGTGCCGACCTCTATCTCGCGGCAGACGGACTCTGCTGTGCTTTCTCAGTAAATTACTGAAGCGACAGATTAACTGCGATCGCTTCAATCAGTTGTGAGAAAAGCGTAGTGCGACGGTCTTTTTCTCAACTATTTTTATTCAGCCTTGAGGAGAAAAATTGTGACAACTCGTTTATTTCAAATCATTCAGGCCACTGCCAAACGGCTGACGGTGCTGCTGCTGGGCGCGCTGATGATTTTGGGATTGGTTCAAACCGCTGTTTCAGCTGCGCCGCTGACCAAAGCCGATCCAGATCTGCCATCCGAAGCGCGGCTAGAGCAGATGCGCGATCAGCGCCGCGAGTGGCAAAATCAGGCATCTGCAGAAGCCGCTCAAGAGGCAGCCATAGAAGCAGAGGAAGGCGTAGCTGAAAAGCTTAACCTAGATGAGATTACTGAAGAGAATCCGGCTGTAACCAATGCTCGCAAGGCAGTAGAGCTAGACAACTAAGCACGTACTAGAGCTGGTTAAAATTTAGCGCGGATAGGCGCATCACGGCGTCTGTCGGGTAGGATAGCGATTACCTTACCTGGCAGGCGCACTTTTATGAAACGGTGGAAGCAGCGATTGATCGGCAGTCTATGCCTAGGCGCAAGCTTAGGCGTGGCACCGCAGGTATTTGCAGAGCAGCCGCAGCGGGCGATTCAGCTCGCGCAGAGCTACACCAGCCTGATCAGCAATACGCTATTTCGCCACTATGCGCTGCGATATCCTGCGCCAGTGCTCACCAGCGGTCTGTCTGCACAGCAGGCCGGACAGCTGCAGGTAGCCTTCGTGCGACAGCTGCGTGAAGAGCTAGGGCCGGTGGTAGGCTTCAAAGCAGCGTTGACCAGCTCCGCAGCGCAGGCACAGTTTGGGGTCAATCATCCGCTCTACGGC
>JAAHIA010000536.1 GCA_010671975.1 Leptolyngbya sp. SIO4C1
TCTGATCTACGTGGATGGCAATTCTCCTGGTAAGCTGAAAAGCTATTTAGCAGAACAGGCGCAGAGCAAAGGATTTAAGCTACTGCAAACCGACTATTATCTCTACCCTAACCAGGCGCGCAACCTGGGCATTCAGCATGCAGGGACGAAGTATATTGTGTTTGTCGATAACGATGTCGTGGTCTCGCCAGGATGGCTAACGTCGCTAGTACAGTGTGCCGAAGAGACTGACGCGGCGGTGGTAGGACCGCTGATGTGTCAGCATGAGCCGATTCATCAGGAGATTCACTTTGCCGGTGGCGAATCTCATATCTGGGTCGACAAGTTAGGCCGCAGGCGGCTGAGAGAAAAAATGCTTTACCAGGGTAAGCGAGTCGCTGACATGCGCGATCGGCTGACGCGCACGCCAACCGAACTAGCCGAGTTTCACTGTGTGCTTGTCCGCCGCTCAGTGTTTGACACCGTGGGTCTGCTCGATGAGGCCATGCTCAATACCAAAGAGCATTTAGACTTTTGCATGACCGTGCGAGAGGCTGGAGAGACGGTCTACTTTGAACCCAATGCTTTGGTAACCTATGTGCCCGGTCCACCTCAGGAACTGGCTGATGTTCACTATTACATGCTGCGCTGGAGCAACGAGTGGACGCTAGCTAGCCTGACACGACTGCGCGAAAAGTGGGATTTAGCAGAAGATGGTTACTTTAAAACCAAGTATAAGCGGCTGGGCTGGCGACGTTACGGTACGCTGATTGACCCGCTGGCTCGCCGACTGACGTGGGGGCTAGGAAGCGACTTTTTTGCCCGTGCGATCGCAACCCTAGAGCATCCGATCAATCGCTGGCTCACGTACCGTCACGCGCGGGGGCAGGCTCGCCAGCGGCAGCAGGCTCAGTCTCCTACCGTGCTCTCCGGCAGCTAAAAACTTCTATGCCTACGCCTATGCCGCCTGAAACTGTTTATACCCCCGATAGCCTGCTGCGCCGTCCCAAATTTTTGCTGCGGAGCATGTGGCACGACCTGCTGGCCTCGCGTGAGCTGGCCTGGCGGCTGATGGTGCGCGATATCAGCGCCCAGTATCGCCAGGCGCTGCTGGGCCTGATCTGGGCCTTTATTCCGCCGATTGCGATGGCCGTTGGCTTCACGCTGGCGCGCGACGCTAACGTCTTTACCGTCGGCGAAACCGACATTCCCTATCCGGCCTATGTGATGTTTAGCACGGCGCTTTGGCAAACCTTTGTAGACGCGGTAACCGGCCCGGTGCAGGCAATTGTGACGGCAAAGCCGATGCTAGCGCGGGTAAATTTTCCGAGAGAATCGATTGTGCTGGCTAAGCTCGGCGAAGTGGGCTTTAACTTTGGCATCAAGCTGATTCTCATCATCGCCCTGTTTCTCTACTTTCGCATTCCCGTCAGCTGGAGCATTTTGCTAGCGCCGGTCGCGCTGATTCACCTAGTGCTGCTGGGCACCTTGTTTGGCATGCTGCTCGCCCCGATTGGCGTGCTGTATCAGGATGTCTCGAAGAGCCTGAGCATGATTACCGGCTTCTGGCTGTTTTTAACGCCCGTCATCTACCCGGTGCCCAAAGATGGGCTGTTTGGGGTGCTGGTGGCTTGGAACCCGGTAACGCCGCTGCTGGTGACCACGCGAGAGCTTGCCACCACCGGCGTGATCTCTAATCCGGGCGGCTTCTGGCTGGTGAGCGGGCTGACGCTAGTTGGGCTGTTGTTAACCTGGGTTGGCTTTCGGATTGCTATCCCCTATGTGGTTGAGAGGGTAACGTCGTAGCGATGGTCTTAGATATTCAACGTCAGTCCGCGCCAGCGGAGCTACCCAAAGAACCGCCCGTTATTTCAGTCGAGGGGATCTCAAAAAAGTTTTGTCGCGACCTGAAGCGATCGCTGTTTTATGGCGTATGCGACATTGCCGCCGATTTGACCGGCGGACGACAGCACAGCGATCGGCTGCGCCCCAAGGAGTTTTGGGCGCTACAGTCGATTAGCTTTCAGCTGCATCGGGGTGAAGCCGTGGGTTTGGTCGGTAGTAACGGGGCCGGTAAGAGCACCCTGCTGCGCATCATCAGCGGTCTGATCAAGCCCGATACGGGGCAGGTGCGCATTCGCGGTCGGCTAGCGCCGCTAATTGCGCTGGGTGCTGGCTTCAACCCGATCTTGACCGGCCGAGAAAACATCTATGCCAACATGTCCATCCTGGGGCTGACCACGCGCCAAATTGACCAGCGCTTTCAGGACGTGGTGGCGTTTGCTGAGATCGAAGCGGCGATTGATGCGCCGGTGCAGACCTACAGCTCTGGAATGGCGGCCCGCTTGGGGTTTGCCTGCGCGATTTACACCGAGCCCAACATTCTGCTGATTGACGAGGTGCTGGCCGTCGGTGATGCTCGCTTCAAGGCCAAATGCTACCGCCGGCTCTATGAGCTGAGGCAGAGGGGCGTATCTTTTATTCTGGTCAACCACAACGCTCAGGCCATTCTGAATATTTGCGATCGCGCCGTCTATCTTTCTCAAGGAAAGCTTATTACTCAGGGACCGGTCAGCGCTGTCGTCGATCGCTATGAGCAAGACCTGTTTCTCGACAGAATTGAAAGCTCAGACAACCGGATCACCCTTCCGGCTAAGGCACCTGAGGTAAGCACCGGCGTCGATATTCGCGATGTGTTTTTTCGAGATGCGCAGGGCCAGCTCACGCAAACGCTGCTGACGGGTGAGCCGCTCAGCCTGTGCGTTACCTGCGAAGCGCATGACAGCTACGACGGCACCGCGCTCGATATCAGAATTGCTAAGGTGGGCGGCGTTGAAGGTGCTGGCTACGCGCTTGCCCTGCGCGGTCAGAATGACGATGCCTTCTTTGATCTGCGGCCGGGTCTGTCTGAGCTGCAGCTGCGGCTGCCCTACCTGGGTCTAGTGCCGGGCATCTATACGGCTCAGGTGCGCCTGAGAAAAGATGCGGTCTACACGTTTGACGTAGTCGAGTCGTTTCGATTTACCGTCACGGCCGACAGCCGAATTAACAAATGCCA
>JAAHIA010000537.1 GCA_010671975.1 Leptolyngbya sp. SIO4C1
GAGCGCCGCGCGATCTTCCGGCGACAAGACCGTCAGGAGAGCCTCCTCAAAGGCTAGGGCGTCCGGCACGATCCGCTCGTACAGCGCGCGGCGCTCGACAGAATTCTGGCGCGTCTTTCCGAGTAGCCACGACCGTGGCTAGCGCACCGGTATTGCAGTGATGAATCACGCTGGCTGCATCTGGAATCAGCGGCTGTGCAGTCAGGCCAATCTGCCGATTAATCTCAATGTCTTCAGCATAGATAGCCTGCGCCTCGGCCAGCAGCCGCTGCCGCAGGTCATCAAGCGGTCCGGTCTGAGCGACTGCCAGCAGGCGCTGCACCGCCCAGGCTAGATTTACCGCCGTGGGGCGAGCGGCGAGCAGCTGCTGAGCGACTCTATGCAAATCCTGCTGCAGCTGGTCCAGCGTGGCGGCCTCAGACTGCTGCGCCGCCAGCACCATGCCAAACGCCGCCGTCACCCCAATTGCCGGCGCTCCGCGCACCACCATCTCGCGAATCGCCTCGGCCACAGCGGTCGCCTGGCGATAGTCGAGGTAGACCGTTTGGTGCGGTAGCTGGCGCTGATCCAGCAAAATCAGTCGGTTATCTTTCCAGGTAATGCTGCGAAAGGGGACCAAAATCGTTTCCTAAATAAACGGCAGCAGCGCTCAGAATGCTTGGCTGCACAGCTTGGTGTGGGGCCGCATAATCATGGCCCAATGATTTCTGGCACTGCATTTACAGTATGATAGTAAGCCCGTGCTAATCTGCAGCGTGATGATTCACCGATTAGAAAGGAACGTCTAGTGTCGCAAAAGAAAGCTGCACGAACCAAAGCCACAAAATCAACCCCCAGATCAGCGCCAGCAGCAAGTTCCAAAGGTCTACACTCGAGCGATCTGCGAGAAGCCCTCAGCTGGACCATCACCGATATTCATGCTCAAGGCTGGGCACGCGGCACAGGCGGTAACTTTAGCGCAGTCCGCCGGCGGCAGCCGCTAACGCTGCTGATGGCCCCGAGCAGCGTAGATAAAGGGTTAATAGAGCCAGATACGCTGATTGAAGTTAACGAGGCGGCACAGGTCGTTGCCGGCAACGGGCGAGCCTCAGCAGAAACGCTGCTGCATGTGGCCATTGTTCAAGCCACGGGAGCTAACGCAGTTTTACATACCCATTCTGTTTTTGGCACGCTGCTGTCGGCCTACTATGCGCCGCGTGGCGAAATTGTGTTTAGCGGCTACGAAATGCTCAAGGGGCTAGAAAATATTCAGTCGCATGAGACGCGCGTCAGCCTGCCGGTGCTGCCTAACTCTCAAAATATGGCGCAGCTGAGCCAGCAGGTGCGCGACATGCTGCAGCGGCATCCCGATCTGCACGGGCTGATGCTAGCCGGGCACGGCCTCTACACTTGGGGAGAGAGCCTATTCCAGGCCCGTCGCCATGTGGAGATTCTAGAATTCTTCTTTGAGCTGACCTATCAAAGACTGATGTTAATCCCGCCACATAGGAGAGGCTAATGGCAGTTTTAAACATCCCTGCTGAGAAGCGGCAAATTCGCGATACGGCTGAAATTAAGGCATACCTAGCCGCTCTCGGCCTTGGCTACGAGCAGTGGGAGCCGGCTCAGCCGCTGCCGGAGTCAGCCACGGCTGAAGCCGTGCTCGCAGCCTACGCTGCTGATATTGAGCGGCTAAAGGCTGAGGGCAGCTACGTCACCGCCGATGTGATTGACATCAAGCCTGATACGCCTAACCTCGATGCCATGCTCGATAGGTTTAACAAAGAGCACTGGCATGACGAAGACGAGGTGCGCTTTACCCTAGCCGGGCATGGTCAGTTCTACATTCATCCGCCCGAGGGTCCCGTCGTTGGCGTCGAGGTTGGTCCGGGTGACCTGCTGGTGGTGCCGCGCGGCACTCACCACTGGTTTGATCTGCTGGCTGACCGGCGAATTCGCGCCATTCGCCTGTTTCAAGACACGGCTGGTTGGACACCGCACTACACGGGCACTCAGGCAGAAGTGAAGGTAGCAGCGCTGCTGGCCGGAGCAGCCTAGTGGCCTTTTCGACGCTGCTGCTAGATATTGAAGGCACCACCACGCCAGTCGCCTATGTGTTTGAGGTGCTGTTTCCCTTTGCTCGCGATCGCGTCCAGGCCTTTCTGGCCGCGCAGGGGCAGGCTGCGCAGGCCGATCTAGCGCTGCTGCGGCAAGAATATCAAGCGGAGACAGACGCTGTACCGGCTTGGTCCGGCGACGAGCCGGTGGCAGCAGTGCCCTATATTCACTATCTGATTGCGCGCGATCGCAAATCCACCGGCCTGAAGTCGCTGCAGGGTAAACTCTGGAATGCCGGCTATCGGTCAGGGGAGCTGCGATCGCAGTTGTTTCCTGATGTCAAACCGGCCTTTGAGCGCTGGCAGGCAGCCGGTAAGGCGATCTACATCTTTTCTTCTGGCAGCGTGCAGGCCCAGCAGCTGATCTTTCGCTACAGTCAGGACGGCGATCTAACGCCCTACATCAGCGGCTACTTTGATACCACCACCGGCCCCAAGCGCGAAGTTAGCAGCTATCAAAAAATTGCACAGGAGATAGGCACAGCCCCTAACGACATCTTGTTTATTTCTGATGTAGTGGCCGAGCTGCAACCGGCCCAGGCCGCTGGCTTTCAGACCCTGTTTTCACAGCGTCCTGGTAACCATAGCGATGACAGCCAGGGGGTTGAGGTGATTCACGCTTTCGACCAGGTGCAGCTGACTCAAAAGGCGCTTGACCCAACCCAAACGGTTGAATAAACACTAAGACTCGTCACGACTCCGTCACATTCTAGCGGCGGAGCCTAGAGTTCTAGCTAATATTATCGTTTGGCTAAAGGCTCCGTGATTCCTTCGCTTAGGCTATGAAGTCTCAAAAAAGCAGCACCCTCAACGTTTCTAGAGAAGAAATTGAAGCGCTTAGCAGCGATCTTAGGCACATATTAGAGATTGACAGTGCTATTGAAAAAGAGCTAGCCACAATCCGACTGTCTGAACGCAC
>JAAHIA010000538.1 GCA_010671975.1 Leptolyngbya sp. SIO4C1
TCCATGGGTGAGGATATACCCGCTGAAATCATTGAACAGTTCCTGCCGGAGCTTGAGGCACGGATGGCCGGTGGTTTCGATGACGAGATTGAAGCAGAAAATGAGGAATTTGATCCGTTCTTCTTACCGCCGCCGCGCCGTAAGTCATCCAAGAAGCGTAAACCTTGGTATCAGCTCTAAGCTAACCAAACGCTATCCTAGACGCTCCAGCTATCTCTAGCCATTTCTCCATGCAAGAACATTATGACCGGCTTGGCCTGACGGCCGAAGCTACCCCCACCGAGATTAAAGCTGCCTACCACGCCAAGCTCAAAGCGTTTCCGGCGCATACTCACCCGCAGGAATTTAAAGCCATTCGAGCCGCCTATGAAGCCCTGCGTAAAGCACCGCAGGGCGAAGATGACTTCTTTAAGCTCAAGCCAATTGAGGCAGAGCTAGATGAAAGCCTGCTTGAGCAGCTGCAGCAGCGCGCGACGGCAGCGGTTGAGGTAAGCTTAAAGGATTTGATTGATCTCACGTTCTAAAGCAGCTATGACGCGATCGCCCAGAGAACTCGCCACTCAAAAAATTCAGCTGCGCAAGCAGCAAGAAAAGCTATTGAGCGACCTGCTCACAGTCGTCGATGCCTTAGACCGCGCTGCCGAGCACTGGCAGCAGGCAGCCCAGCGCTCAGACCAGGCAGCCGCTTCGCCGGTCAGCTGGTGGCAGCGCTGGCGGCAGCGGCTTGGCTTTGGTGACGCTCAGCCCAACGAAGCTGACAAGACTGCCGAAGTTGTCACCAGCGCTCGCGACGGCATCGAGATGATTCGAGAGTCGATGCTAGCGGTGCTAAGCCAGCATCAGGTAGAGCCGCTGTTAGCCAAGGGCCAGCCTTTTGACCCTAGCCAAATGCATGCGCTCGGGCAGCAGGCAGATGCTAGCGTATCGCCCAACACGGTGGTGCAGGAGGTGGTGCGAGGCTATCGCTGGCAGGACCGCATCCTGAGAGAGGCACAGGTGATTGTTGCCGCCGCGCCCGCTGAGGCCGCGTCGCCCACCGAAGCAGCATCGCCCGCTGAGGCAAACTAGCGCGCTGAGCGGCTGCTCAATTCCTGAAAATTTTCATACAGACAGCTTTCTAGCAGATCAAACTGGCAAATCAAAAGAGTATAGGCTGATGGGACAGGTTGTTGGTATCGATTTAGGCACAACAAATTCAGTGGTTGCCGCGTTAGAAGACGGGCAGCCCTGGGTGATTCCGGACGAAGAAGGCGATTTGCTACTGCCCTCTTACGTCGGGATCAGCGATACAGGGCAGCTGCTGGTGGGGCAGGCGGCCCTGCGGCAGTATGCGGCAGCGCCTGAGCGAACCGTTAAATCGATCAAGCGGCAGATGGGCACTGACCACACGGTTACGCTGGGCGATCGCAGCTACCGTCCGCAAGAAATTTCGGCGATTATTTTGCGATCGCTCAAGCAGCGAGCCGAAACCATCCTAGAGACAGCGGTGACGCAGGCGGTGATTACCGTGCCGGCCTACTTTACCGATGCGCAGCGACAGGCCACCAAAGAAGCCGGTGAGATTGCTGGATTTGAGGTGCTGCAAATTCTCAACGAGCCTACAGCAGCGGCTCTGGTATTTGACATTCGCTCCGAAGAGACCGAGAACGTGCTGGTCTATGACCTCGGGGGCGGCACCTTTGATGTCTCGATTGTTGAAATTACCGGCGATGTGACAGAGGTGCTGGCCAGTCACGGCAACAACCGCCTGGGCGGCGACGACTTTGACCGCCAGCTGCAGCGCCACCTATCGGACCGATTTTTACAGATCCATGAGTCGCCAGTGCCCAACGATGCCGCCACTCAGGCGAGGCTGCTGCGAACCGCTGAACAAGCCAAAATTGCGCTGAGCGACAATGCGTTTACTACCGTGCGAGAACCTTTTTTAGCCAGCAAGGGAGAAACGGCGCTGCACCTAGAGGTAGAAATTGCGCGAGAAGACTTTGAAGGGCTGATCAAGCCGCTGCTCAAAGAAACGCTAGACGCGATTGATCGCGCTCTGAGCGATGCGGAAATGACCGCTGATGACATTGACCGAGTGATTTTAGTTGGCGGTTCGACCCGCATTCCGCTGGTGCAGCATCTGGTGGAAAACCATCTGCCGGATACGCCGGTAAACAGCTTTGAACCGGATCTCTGTGTAGGGCTTGGGGCAGCGCTGCAGGCCGGCGTGCTGGCAGGGGAAGCGGTGGACTCTATTCTGGTCGATGTGATTCCGCATTCGCTAGGCATTGCTGCCGTTATGGATACGCCGATGGGACCGATGCCGGGCTTATTCAGCACGATAATTCCGCGCAACAGCGTGATTCCTACCTCGCGGTCTGAAGTCTACAGCACCGCCGTTGATCGGCAAGATACTGTCGAAATTGAAGTCTTTCAAGGAGAAAATGCGATCGCGCGTGAAAATGTACCGCTCGGATCATTTCGCGTTGAAGGGCTGCCACCTAAGCCAGCCGGCGCGCTGCAGGTTGAAGTGCATTTTGACTTTGATCTCAACGGTATCTTGACTGTGACAGCCACCGAAAAAGGCAAAGGCCAGCAGAATTCACTGGTGGTCAACGATGCCGAGACCGGACGCCTGTCTAGCCACGAGCTAAATCAGGCCAGAGATGCGATCGCGGCTTTGTTTGATACTTCAGCAGCCTCTGATGACGAAGAAGAGTAGACTCGCGGTTTTATTTGCTTGATTTACAGCACTTGTTGGCTTCATCTAAAGCCGTATCATCTTCTTCAGCGTTTGCCGTTTGGCACTCTCCATCAAAAATCACCACGAAAATCGCCTGCGGTATCAGCTGCCGCAGCGTCTGCAAATGACCATCCGCGTCTGAGCGACTGCGAAATCGCCCAATAACCACGCGCTGCATTTTGGGCAGCAGACGCACCACTAGCCACGGATTCAACCGATCGCGATATTGCATAATGAATTTATCTCCGACTGTTTGGAGCTAAGCCAGTGCAGAAAGGTTGGTGACTGA
>JAAHIA010000539.1 GCA_010671975.1 Leptolyngbya sp. SIO4C1
TATGAATTTCATCTGCCTGACTGAAGGTAACCGTTTGGGTTTTTGTTCCCTGCTCACTCAAATCGACCCAGTCGCAAACCACGTCTTGAGTTACCAGATCACAGCGGGCCGAGCCATAGAGCCTGATCCCAGTCAGCGTCGCCTCCGTGAGGTTGGCTCGAGACCACTGGGTATGCATCAGATTGGCATAGCTCAAATCCGCGTGAATGAAGCTGGTATTCGACAGATCAGCACCACAGAGATTAGCTTTGAGCAAGCTGGCACCGCTGAGCTTTGCCCCGGTTAAGTCGGCTTCTTGTAGATTGGCATCGTTCAGATTGGCCCATCGTAAGTTAGCACCGCGTAGGTTAGCCCCGGCTAGGTTAGCTCGCTGCAGCTGAGCCTGCTTTAAGTTGGCATTTTGCAAAACGGTACTGCGCAGATCGGCACGAGCTAGGTTAGCCGACTGCAGATTAGCTTGGACAAATCGAGAGCCAATCAGACTGCTCTGGCGCAGGTCAGCGCGGGTGAGCTTGGCCGCACTAGCATCGCTCCAGCGAATCTGAGCTTCGCGCAGATCTGCTTCGCTCAGGTTGGCGCGCCGCAGGCTGGCGCTACTCAGCTCGCAGCGCATCGCTTCAGCGCGAATCATAGAGCTCTCAGCTAGGTTAGCCCCCGTCAAGACTGCTCGAATCAGATTAGTCACGTTCAAGTTCGCTCGATAAAGCTGGCTGTGACCTAGGTTGGCAGCGCTCAGTCGAGCTACGTTAAAGTTGACCTGACTCAGGTTGCAGCCGCTAAAATCAGCACCACTGAGGTTAGCCACAGCAAAATTAGCTGCCTGCAGCAGACTGTTAGCCAGCCGAACCCCAATCAGGCTGCTCTCGTGCAGATCGGCTGCTTGAAAGTCGCGATCTCCCTGCTGATAGCGCTGAATCAGCGCTGCAGCATCTATAGCAGCTTCGGTGCCCGCCCGATTGCGGGGCGCTGGGCTAGTGGAATTACTCATCACTGACAATTAGAAAGACCCTGTTTACTGTTTAAGATGCCCACGGCCATGGCCAGAGCGTAGAGATGAAGATTGGAATTGTTGGATTAGGATTAATTGGCAGCTGCTTAGGCTTGGACCTGCGTCAGGCCGGTCACCAAGTTTATGGTGTCGGTCGGCGTCAGGCGAACTGTGAAGCCGCGATCGCAGCTGGCATCGCCGATACGGCCAGCGACGATCTCACGAGTCTAGCTGTGACGGAACTCATCTTTGTCTGTACCCCGATTGCGGCCATTCTGCCCACGGTTGAGCAGCTAGCAGCGGTTTTGCCAGCAGCGGTCGTGGTGACCGATGTGGGCTCGGTTAAAGGCCCAATTGCAGCAGCAGCGACGCGGATTTGGCCTAACTTTGTTGGCGGTCATCCCATGAGTGGCAAGGCCGCTGCCGGCATCGCAGCTGCCCAGCCTCATCTGTTTCGAGGCAATCCCTACATCCTGACCCCCGTAGACAGCACAGGCGAGCCTGCCCTAGCGCAGGTCAAAGCTCTGGCTGAGCAGCTGGGAGCAGTCCTGTCCATCTCGACGCCCGAAGCCCACGACCGCGCCGTTGCCTGGATTTCGCATCTGCCTGTGATGGTCAGCGCGGGCCTAATTCAAGCCTGCTTGAGCGAACCCGAGGCGGCCATACAGCACCTCGCTCAGCAGGTAGCCAGCTCTGGCTTTCGAGATACCAGCCGGGTGGGCGGTGGCAATCCGGAGCTGGGACTGATGATGGCGCAGTATAACCGAGCAGCGCTGCTGGACACGCTGCAGGCCTATCAGCAAGTGCTCAAACAGCTAGAGGCCGCGATCGCGGCCGAAGACTGGGCGCAGCTGAATCAGCTGCTGAGACAAACTCAGCAGGCTCGTCCGCAGTACGTGTCATAGGCGGCTCAGACGTTCGCTTCGCTAGCGGCCGCTCAGGAGCCATCCGCAATCATCACTGGCTCCTGATAGAGCAAAGTTGTAAAGGTCACAGTTGCGCCTAGGCTTTCCCCCATGCTGATGAACTGTACCTGACCGCCCATGGCCTCAACTAGGCGCTGAGAAATGGCTAGCCCTAAGCCCGTGCCACCATACTGACGGGTGCGTTCGCCATCTACCTGGCTAAAGGTTTGAAATAGGCGGTCTTGCTTTTCTAAGGAAACGCCAATGCCGGTATCGGCCACGCTAATCTTGACGAACCCCGGCCAAGTTTGCTGATCGAACTCAACCGGCTGCAGCTTGATCTCAGCGCTGACGGTGATGCCGCCGGTGGGGGTGAACTTAATGGCGTTGCCGACCAGATTCAGCAGTACCTGCAGCAGCCGCTGATAGTTGCCGTACAGCTTGACCTCATCGTGCGTTTGCGGCATCGACAGATTCAAATAGAGATGCTTTTGCTCAGTTTGGGGGCGCGCAAAGTTGTCTACATGCTGAAACAGATCGCACAGGCTGACATCACTGAAGTCAATCTCCATTTTGCCGGCTTCAATCTTGGCGATGTCAAGCACATCGTTGATCAAGTTGAGCAAATGTAGGGCTGATTTGTGCGACTCGCGTAAAAACTCCTGCTGCTCCTCGGGGTCATCTGCCATCCCATCTAGCACCAGCTTCAAGAACCCAATCATGCCGTTGAGCGGCGTTCTCAGCTCATGTGACGTATTGGCTAAAAATTCGCTTTTTAAGCGAGAGGCTTCCTCTGCCTGCTGGCGCGCTTCTTCTAGCTCATCATTTTTGAGCAGCAGCTTTTCGTTAGCGTGCCGCAGTTCTTCTGCGAGGGTTTGACTTTCGCCAAACAGCTTGGCGTGAGCGATCGCGGTTCCTACCTGATCGGTCAGCTCGTTGATCAGCTCAATCTCCAACGGATGCCAGGGTGTGCGCATCGAACCGTTCCTTGACGGCGATTTGCCGGATCGTGCCGTCTTCGGCGAACTCGATGCGGCGTTCCGGCAGGTCCAGCTCCAGCGGGCCGCGGCGCTTGCGCGCCTGCTTCACTGCGCC
>JAAHIA010000054.1 GCA_010671975.1 Leptolyngbya sp. SIO4C1
TGTCTAATACTTTTTGCGGAGTCAGATTTCTAGACGTGACAAAGTCCTGCATCCAGTCCTTAACCGAATGAAAGCTGGCTTCGACAAAGCTGAGCTGAGCCTCGGTGCGATCGCCCGGCACTTCTGATTTGAGGCGTTTGAAAGCCGGGTTATTCTCTAAATCCTGAGGCTGCAGCCGGCTGATAGTGCTGCCGGCCTGCTTGATAAAGTTAGGCCCGAGCGGTACAAGTCCGTCAAAGCTGACCAAGGCGGCCATTCTGACCAAAGATTCGCCGCTGTAGTCACCTAGCGCTTTGACGAAGTCGCCAATGCTGTCGCCCGGAATGCCGTTGATGCTGCAGAAAGCGACAATCTCAGCGACTAGCTTCATACAGAGGTCAATAGTTTGGACCTTTTCTGGTTTGGGCGTGAGGCGATTGAGCAGTCCTAAAAACGGCACGTTCTCCGTCACTTTACCTGCGAGTGCAGCGGTGCCTAAGGTGCTGCCGGTGCTGTCAATAGTTTGATAGAGCCAAAGCGCTCGCTGATAGCCCTGCGATTTATCGTTATACAGCTGAATGGCGCGAGCGCCAATTTGCTTGACCAGCGCATCGTCAGTTTCTAGGGTGACTTTGCGAATGGTATTTTCAAAACCGACGAGATTTTCCCATTCGCCTGGGAGAATGGCATCGAGCGATCGCAAAGCAAATACCGTCAGATTGCGGGTAGGTAGGCCATCTACTAGCTGATAAATGGGCTGACTCATGCGAGGTCTCCTGGCGCTGTCCCTAAGTTGTCCTTAATAAAAGTGCAGAAATAAAAGCGCAGATGAGTGGCTAGCGTCTACTGCTGAGCTAACCGGCTATTGCGCAGCTAGCTGGGCTAATCCTGCAAGGTCAAATTTTTTTAGCCAGGCTTCTCGCTCTGCTGGCGTGAATCGCTCGCTTCTAGAAAGGACTTTGACTTGAATTCGATCGTTGAGCAATACGCCGGTCCCGGTGCTGCCGATTTCAATGGCGGGATACCCTTGAATTTGTTGCAGGCTTGACTGATATTTAGTCGCAGCGGTTGGGTTATTAATCGTATCTGAGACCGAAAGGATAGCCAGATCGGCGCCGTTTTGCTTTAGCTTAGCAGCGGCAAAGCCCGCCTTCTCTTGCGTATAAACGCGCTCATAGCCTTCACCTGGCTCAGGAAAAAACGGGTTAAACTGGCTGCCTGGTAGAACAGCTGCTGTTTGAGCCGCCGTCGGTGTAGCTGGTTCTATGGCTGATTCTACTTCGGTCCACTGAGACTGCGGCTGAGAAGCCCTCATCTGAGTGAGCTGACAGCCGCCTATGGCTAGCAGCGCAATCAGCCCAACAACTGCAGCAGCCTGAAAAATTTTGCGAAACATGCCTTAATTCACGCTCTAAACCACTCTGCGCCTTCACTCTACCGCCATGCAGAAAGCTGATTGAGTTTATTCAGTATTTCTACACATATGATCGGCGCTCGCCGGAAAATCCTGAGAGAAACTGTAATTTTTACCGCACCTCGGCGCATAATATTGTGTGCAAATGACGATGCTATCAATCGGCGAGCGAGTATGCCCAGAACACCAAGCGAGTTCATTATTCACATGCTCTTTGACGGAGGGCACCACGAACAGGTGCGCTTCTCCACAATCCAGGATTTTCAAAAGTGGTACAGCGGCGAGCTGATGCCCAAATCAACTTCCGATGATTTTATTAAAGTACCGCTGCCAGATATTAACCCAGGGGAATACATGGTCATTCGCCCTTCGCGGCTCGTAGCGCTGCGGGTTGAGCCGGTCTTTAGCTCTAGCGTTGAACGGTTTTGAACACCCTGATGAACCGACAGCTGAGCTCAGCTGGTCTCGCTTTCTTAAGCGGGCTTGCAATCGCGATCGCGCCTGTTGCAGCAGCGCCTAGCTTGCCAGAAGAAGCTATCTTAGCGCCGGTAGATTGTCCGCTAGTGTCATCGGGCAGCCAGCGCTTAGCCTATGACGAGCTGCTGCTGAGCGATCGTCAGGCGCTGCTGCAGGCGGTTGACTACAGCCTGGCTTACTTAGACACGCCCGCTGCTCTGGCGGCCTATCGCGACTATCCGGTGCCGGGTATTACCCGCGATCGCGTGCGGCAAAGCCTGGTTCGGTTTCGTCAGCTGGTGGCTACAAGCCCAACCGCTGAGGCTTTACAGCAGGCAGTTCTGCAAGATTTCGAATTTTATCGCTCTGTGGGACAAGACGGCGAGGGCAGCGTTGCCTTTACCGGCTACTTTGAGCCTACCTACGGAGCCAGCCGGGTTCCAACGGCAGAGTATCGCTATCCGCTCTATCGCCGTCCCGCCGATTTAGACAGCTGGTCTACGCCTCATCCAACTCGGCTAGCGCTAGAAGGTGCAGACGGGCTGCAGAGCAGTCGTGGCGCGCTACAGGGACTAGAGCTGGTTTGGCTAAAAGACCGGCTTGAGGCTTTTTTAGTGCAGGTGCAGGGGTCGGCGCGGCTGCAGCTCACGGACGGGACGCTGCTGACGGTGGGCTACGCCGGTCGCACAGACTATCCTTATACCAGCATTGGTCGCGCCCTGATTGACGATGGCATCATCGCTGAAGAAGACCTATCGCTGCCCGTTCTGATTGATTATTTTCGGCAGCAGCCAGAGCAGCTAACCGTCTATCTACCGCGCAACAATCGGTTTGTCTTCTTTAAGGAAACAGACGGTGCTCCTGCTACCGGCAGCTTGAGTCTGCCTGTGACGGCCGGACGCTCTATTGCCACCGATAAAAGCCTGATGCCGCCCGGCGCGCTGGCTCTAATTTCGCTACCGCTGCCGCAGCTGACGGCCACCGGCAACTGGACACCAACGCCAACCAGCCGATTTGTGCTCGATCAGGATACGGGCGGCGCCATTCGCGGACCGGGACGAGTCGATTTGTTTGTTGGCACTGGTACTGAAGCCGGGGCGCAGGCCGGGCTAATCAATCACACGGGCCAGCTTTACTATTTATTGCTGAAAGATGAGCCTGAGTGAGGGTTAGAGCCCTCTACAGATCAGTTAATAAGATAGGGCTGCCCTGATGTGCTTGGGGTGCGTCGGCCGATTCTACAGTGATACCAATGGCGGCTACCTGCGCTAGCGTCTGATAAGCCTCCGGCAGTACTAAACTTTCTGTCACATTGCCCTGTGCGTTGGTATTGAACGTTTCGGTCAAAATGGCGCCCTTGCTGTCGGCAGTAAACGGCGCATCGGGCGCGAGAATGGTCCACAGCACATAGACCTGCTCCGGCGGTAGGGGCGGCAGCCCAGCTACCGTCAGCTCTCCTTCTAGCTCAGCCGGATTGAGCTCTATCTGAGCGGCGGCTGTGAGATCTGCTTCTACTGGCTGCAGCGCATAGTCTAGCGACTCGGAGGCCGGGGTCTCTGTCGCTATCTCCGTAGGCGCTGTCTCTTTAGCTAGGCGCAACCGGTAGTTATCGATGCCCAGCCAGGCAATTGCGATCGCGGCGGCCAGACCAAAGGCTAGCTGCCAAGCGGGCAGGCGACGCGCCCAAGAAGCAGGTTCTGCCTCTTGCTGAGACGGCAGAGCTTCTGTCTGCTGAGACGGCAAAGCCTCTGTTTGCTGAGACGGCAGAGCCTCTGTTTGCTGAGACGGCAGAGCCTCTGTGGCAGCGAGAATAGCCATTCGCAGCTGCGGAGGTGGTTTGACCTCAGGGGTAGCATAGGCAGCCTCTAACGTTGCCTGGAGCTGATCGATTCTCTCCTGGAGCGTTGGATCTGCGGCTAGATATTGCTCTAACAGTGCTGCTTCTTCTTGGCTAAGCGTGTTGAGCACATAGCCTGCTAGAAGAAGATCGAGCGAAGGGGTTGAATCTGTCATTGCATCAGCCTCCCTGCTCTGTAAGCATCTGATGCAGCCGAATCAGCGCCTGCCGCGCGCGAGACTTCACTGTGCCTAAGGGAATTCCCAGTCGCTCAGCCATCTCAGTTTGGCTGAGGCCTTCATAGTAGGCCATCTGTAAAATCTGCTGATGATTTGTCGAAAGCCTCATTAGGGCTGCTTTTACAGCCTGCGACTGCTCATGCTGCGTGACCTGCTCTAGCGGCAGACTAGCAGTCACAGGCTGCGGATCTAAGCGCCGCATGGCGTTGCGGGCTGCCTGACGCGATCGCAGCCGATCGGCGGCTCGCGATCGCGTCAAAATAGCGAGAAATGTTCTTAACGAACCTCGGTGCGGATCGTAAGTCCGAGAGCGAACCAGTGTTAGAAAAACATCCTGTGTAAGATCTTCGGCTTCTTGGAGATTGCCTAGCATCTTCAAGGCAATACCATAGACTAAACCAGCATGTCGATTGTAAATCACGCCTAGCAGTTCAGGCTGCCCTTGCCTCAAGGCTAAGTAAAGCTCTGGGTCGGAGCAAGCAGACCAGCCATGAGAAGGATCGAGCGACATTTCAGGTAAAAAACAGAGCGGATTTGATCGTAGAGACTGAGCTGCAAGGTTGTCTTCTGCCTATAGAGATGATTGCGCAGTTTTGGCAGAATGAATTGAACATTTTTCAAGATAAAACATCTCTAAACTTCATTTAGCTGAGATGAAGCTAGATAAAAAATCCGTAAATCTGCGCATTTATTCGCTGAGCAATCAATCCAATCGCGGCCGGTTGACGTACTGAGGCAGGAAGCCTTTCTCGGTTTCCCAGTGTTCTTACTGGAATAACCATCCATCATGACCAACTTTATGAACCCTCAAAAAATTATCTGGGGCATGGCTGCAATGACCGCTGCGGCCCTTGCTCCGGTTCCTGCTTTAGCAGCGACGATGTATACCGCCGATCTGGATACGCTGAATGCCGACTTTGGCTCCACTGCCTCTGGCTTTGCTACGCTGACGCTCGATCAGCCCAGCGAATTTATTCGCACCATCCGGGTGCAGATGACCGTAACTGGCTTAGAAGACACGACCTCATTTGGCGGTGTTCACGTGGCGCATATTCACGGTCAGTTTGCAGGCAACGCCACGCGACCGCTGTTTGATCAGGGCAATGGTCCTTTCTTCGAGGGTACAGGCGGGACTCCGGTTGATTCTGTTGTTCCTACGCTCGCCAATGATGATGTTGATGGCGATGGCTACCTCAACTTTATTGAGGGACGGCCTGCCTATGGTCCGGTGGTGCTAAATCTGTCCTCTGAGCAACAGCCGGCTCCGCCGGCTGGCGTTCCTCCGCTGACTCAGTTCTTGACCCGTGTCGGCGCTGGTGAAATCAATCCGGCAGAGTTATTTCCTTCAGGCACCGAGTTAAATTTGGACACCACCTACACCTTCGATCTCAGCGATCCCGACCAGGCTCGTCAGTTTAACAATATTGGCCCGCTCGAAAAGCGAGAAATTGTGGCTCACGGTTTGACCGTTCCTGCCGCAATCTCTGATCCCATTGACGCAGTGGTTGCTGCTAATGGCGGCGGTGCTCCTACGGGCGTTCCGCTCGGCGATGGCAGAGTTTTCCGAATTACTGCGCCGGTGGCAGCCGGTACGATTCGTTTAGTAGAAGACAACAACGGCGAGTCAGTACCTGAGCCAGTTTCAATGTCATTGCTGAGTGCGTCTGTCCTAGCCGCAGCTCTAGGCATCACTCGCCGCCGTCAGACGGCTTAGAGAGCTGGCCTAGCAGACTGTCGAAGTTGGACTGCCAGATTTTTGGATCAGGCAGACACAGCGGTACTCATCGAGTAAAAAGCAGACAGATACCCGCCAAGGCGACGGCGGCACCCAGCAGCGATCGCAGCGTCACTCGCTCACCCAGCAGCAGCGTCATCGGTAACACAAACAGGGGGCTTGTTGCTAGTAGCGACTGGGCAATACCGGTTGGGGCAAACTTTAGCGCTGTCTGCTGTAGCCAGATGGCTAGATAGGTGCCAAAAAACGCTGCGATCGCGACTCCTGCCAGCAGATGTTTTGACTTTAGCGGCGCCAGCCCCTGCCGCATTCGAGGTCGCAGCAGCAGCAGCAGCATAGCCAGCAGCCCAGCCAGCAGCCGCAGCAGTGAGCTCCAGAGCGGAGCAACTGAGGTGTCAGCTAAAGCGGCGCGAGAGAGCACTGCGCCAACCGACTGCCCCAGCGCCGCTAGCAGCCCAAAACCGATGCCGCGACCGAAGCGAGCAGCCGGATAGCGCACTGCTGGTACCCGTTCGCTCACCACCCAGGCCACGCCTGCTAGCGTCAGCCCAATGCCTAGCCAGGCAAGCCCTGACAGCCGTTCCTGCAGCGCAACTATCGCAATCACAGCCGCCAGCGGCGGGGCCAGCATTTCCATCAGCAGCGCCCGGCGAGGGCCTAAGTTATTGACGGTAGCGAAGTAGGCGGTGTCGCCAAAGCCAATGCCAATCGCACCGCTTAGCAGCAGCAGCCCAGTCGCCGGTCGAGGCAGCTCAGCCAGGAGCTGCTGACGCAGAATCAGCGTGATCGCGATCAGCGCAACTGCAATCACGCCCTTCACCAGATTCAGAATCAGCGGTGAGAGCCGCTGCCCTAGTCGGCCAAATAGTAGGGTTGCAAACGCCCATAGCGCCGCCGCACCCAGCGCTGCAATTTCGCCCCTGAAGGCTGAAAGATCGATCACACCCTGTCCTCACAGCCTAAGATGAAGCTTTAGCAGCTCGTATCATATCAGCGATGCGACTGCTAGCCCTGGTTTTAGCACCTAGCCTTCGTCATGCTAACGCTCTCGCCCGCCCTGCAGGCTCGCCTGTCTAAGCCGCTACAGATTGGCTCAGTCACCGTCAACAGCCGGGTGCTGCAGTCGCCGCTATCTGGCGTCACCGATCTGATCTTTCGGCGGCTGGTGCGGCGGCATGCGCCCAACTCAATGCTCTACACCGAGATGGTTAGCGCGGCTGAGCTGCGCCATGTGCGGCAGCTGCCGCAGATTATGGAAATTGACCCCGATGAGCGCCCAATCAGCATTCAGCTATTTGACTGTCGACCTGACTTTTTAGCGGAAGCCGCGCGTAAAGCCGTCGATCAAGGCGCTGATACGATTGACATCAACATGGGCTGCCCGGTAAACAAAATCACTAAGAACGGCGGCGGCTCTTCGCTGCTGCGAGATCCGGCAACGGCCGCTCGAATTGTTGAGACTGTCAGCCAGGCGGTAGACGTGCCAGTGACGGTTAAAACCCGCACTGGCTGGTCTGAGCAAGAGATCAACGCGGTCAACTTTGCCCAGCAAATGGCGACCGCCGGGGCGCAGATGCTGACGCTGCACGGTCGCACCCGAGCGCAGGGCTACACCGGTCAGGCTAACTGGGACTGGATTGCGCAGGTGAAGGCCGCACTTGATATCCCAGTCATTGCTAACGGCGATATCTTTTCGGTCGCAGCGGCCATTCAGTGCCTTGAGCAAACGGGGGCAGACGGGGTAATGTGCTCACGCGGTACGCTAGGCTATCCCTTCTTAGTGGGCGAGATTGACCATTTTTTAAAAACGGGACAGCTGCGGCCAGCGCCTAGCCGGGTAGAGCAGCTGCGCTGTGCTCAGGAACATCTGGCGCTGCTGGGGGAGTATAAGGGGCTGCGCGGCGTACGTCAGGCGCGAAAACATATGACCTGGTATGCCAAAGGCTTTGAGGGGGCAGCCGAGCTGCGCGATCGGCTCTGTCGCATCGAGTCGGTTGAGCAGGGCCATCAGTTCTTAGAGCAGGCGATCGCACAGTTAGGCCGTGAGGCGGCTTGAGCCACATCTGTCACCGCGTCGTTCGCAGATTTCTAGCAGTTTTCGCTAGAGTGAAATAAAGACCGCTATACTTCCAAACAAGGCTTTTGTCGTTAACTGACTCAATTCGGATATGACCTCTTCCTACGCCACCTACAGTTCACGGGCTGACATGGGCGAGCTGCGCCGCCTCAGAAGTTTGCTGCCGCCGGAGCTTCAAAGCTGGGTGACGGTAGAACCCGCAACCGACGTCTCGCCGCCGCTGATTACCTGCGAGGAGCTAGGTCGCGATCAGGTAGAAGTTCAAATCGACTTAGTTAAGTGGGAGCAGCTAGCGATTGACCAGCGTAACCTGCTGTTCTGGCATGAGGTGGCTCGCATCCAAAATGACACGATTCCGCGCGACGGCTGGGAGATGGCAGCGCTGGCGATTGGCTTAGGCGGTGCTGTGGGCGAGCTGTGGGTGCAAGACGGGCTGCTGCTGCTATTGGCGCTGGGGCTCTGCGGTGTTTCTGGCTGGCGACTCTATAAGCGCAACAACGCGCAAAAAACCTTAGAAGAAGCGATCGCAGCGGATGAAAAAGCGATTGGGCTAGCCACTCGCTTCGGCTATACCCTACCCAATGCCTATAAGAGTTTGGGCAGCGCCTTAAAAACGCTGATTGAGCAAACGCCGAAAAAGCAAAAGCGCGATCGCTACATCAAGCGGCTAGAGGCACTTAAGAGAAGCGCTAACCGTGCCAAAGAGCGAGCCAAAACCGAGCGCGGTCCGTCTCAGGCCTATTAGACTCAGGCCCGCCCCTGCTGCGCAACGGATCGAGCCTCAGGGCCGCCGCTATATTAAATCTTTATAAACCCCTGCCGGACTCACGGCAGGTTTTTTTTCGTCTTTGCAGTCGCTTGAAATAGCCCAGCTGGGCAAATTAATCAAGTGGTTTGTCACTGTCTGCAAAGATGCTGCGTCATTGTGAAGATTTTCAAAATCATTCTTCTTCGACGGCTAAAAAATCCGAAAAGTAGATTTTTGCCAGGGTAGAGTAAAGAGTCAAAAGGCAGCTATCCCGCCGGCTTTAGTAGGCTGAGCAAGTTTCTACAGTCGTCCGTATTTCCAGACAACTGACGTCTATAAATAAGAACATCAGCAAAGCTTTAATCGTCTATAAAGAAACCGCTGTGAATTCTTATTTATATCTTCAAAAGAATAGTAAGATTCGCTGAAGTCAAGCTGGGAAAAGGCCTGCGCCCCTATTCAAGCCTTACGCTTGGGTCTAGTACGGACCGCAGTTGGAGTTCCGTCGATTCGATCGAATTAGTTAAGCGTCACAGCTGCACACTGCCTCACTTGTCAATCCTCAAAACTGCTGTTCATGCGAATTTTAATCTACTCATACAACTACCACCCTGAACCCATTGGTATTGCACCTTTGATGACGGAGTTAGCAGAAGGGTTAGTGCAGCGAGGGCATCAGGTGCGAGTCGTGACAGCGATGCCCAACTATCCAGAACGCAGAATTTATCCAGACTATCGCAGCAAGCTCTACTGTCGAGAAGAGCGCAACGGCGTTCAGATTCAGCGCTGCTATGTGGCCATTCGGCCAAACCCCGGGCTAGTGACCCGCGTGCTGCTAGATGGCAGCTTTGCCATCTTGAGCTTTTTACAAGCGCTTAAAGGCTGGCAGCCAGATGTGATTCTTTCGACTAGCCCGTCGCTGCCGGCCTGCGTGCCGGTAGCTCTGCTCAAGCTGATTTACGGCTGTCCTACCGTCCTCAGCCTGCAGGATATTTTGCCAGAGGCCGCTGTTCAAACTGGGCTGCTGACCAACCAACTCGCTATCCGGGCTTTCGAGCTGTTAGAGAAATTTTCATACGCCAGCGCTAGCCACATCAGCGTGATCACCGACTGCTTCACTGAGAACCTGGTGCAAAAGGGCGTTCCCGCTGAGAAGATGACGCGCATTTCTAACTGGGTAGACACCAATTTTATTCGCCCGCTACCGAAGCATGACAATACCTTTCGGCGTCAGCATCAGCTGCAGGATAAGTTCGTTGTGCTCTATTCTGGCAACATTGCGCGGACGCAGGGGGTGCGCACGATTGTGCGAGCAGCTGAACAGCTGAAGCACGTGCCAGACATTCAGTTTGTAATTGCAGGCGAAGCCAATCAGCTCAAGGAGCTCGATCAGCTGCGGCAGGAGCTCGGCATTGAGAACGTGCTGCTGCTGCCGTTCACGCCGCGCAAGGCGCTGCCTGAGATGCTGGCAGCAGCCGATGTTTCACTGATTATGCAAAAGGCCAACGTGGTTGGCTTTAACATGCCTTCAAAGACGATGGTGCTGCTCGCCAGCGGTCGGGCCGTGATTGCCTCAGTGCCAGAGCATGGGGCTGCTTGCAAAGCCGTTCAAAAGAGCGGCGGCGGGCTGACCGTGACGCCAGAGAATCCCACTGCGCTGGCGCGCGCTATTCTAGCGCTTTATGAAGATCCGCTCGAGACGAAGCGGTTAGGCGAACAGGGACGCAGCTATGCGATCGCGAACTATTCTTTCGAGCAGGCGCTCGATGCTTACGAATCGCTGCTAACCCGCATGGCTTCTCAAACGGCGATGGGGGAATTGGCGCTGTCCGCCAGCTTAGAGAAAACGCGCTAGCGCTGGGTTAGACTGTTGAAATTTCGGTCAGGAAGACGCGGAGAGCGATCGGTGACGCTCTTCGCGTTTCCACGTCTCTCCCCATGCCGTCCTTACTCGCAAATTTACTCAGTATTAACAGTTTATTAGGCGGCTGCTTACGCCTACTGATTCAGCTGCTCTAGCAGCTCGCCTAGCCGCTGCTGCGTTTCACCGTAGCGCGTCCAATCGCCTGCCTGCAGCGCTGCCTGACCTTGCTCATAGGCTTCTAGGGCAGCTTTGATGTTTTGCTGCTGTGTCGCAGACGGCGCTGGTTCGGCCGGCTGAGGCGCGGCTGGCTCTGGCTGGGGAGCGGCTTCACCAAAGACTTGAACGATGGCTTCATCCAGCGTGTTAGCCATAACGACCGCATTGCGATAGGCCAAAATCACCCGCTTGAGCTCTGGAATAGCGCTGGATTGCCCAGTGGCTTGCAGATAGACCGGCTCGACATACAGCAGCGACTGATCGATCGGAATTACCAGCAGATCGCCGCGAAACACCTCTGATCCCTGCTGGTTCCAAAGCGTTAGCTGCTCAGAAATCTCTGGATTTTGATCGATGCGGGTCTCAATCTGGCGCGGTCCGTAGATTAGCGACTGCTTAGAGAACTCATAGACCAGCAGCTCACCGTAGTTTTCGCCATCGCACAGGGCCGTCATCCAAGCGATCATATTGTGTTTGCTCACCGGCGTGAAGGGCAAAATTAGCATGAACGCCTCGCGGTCGGTCTGCGGCAGCCGCATGATGGCATAGTAAGGCTCAACCACGTCGACCGTTTCTTCGCGCGATACCTGGGTAGGAAAATCCCACAGATCTTCTTGGTTATAGAAAATGCCGGGACGCTGCATGTGGTAGGCGCGATACATTTGCGCCTGAATTTTGAACAGGTCGTTCGGGTAGCGAAAGTGAGCCGCTAGCGCTGCAGGAATCTCGGTTTCAAACAGGTTGGGAAAGATTCGCCGGTAGGCTGTCAGGATTGGATCGCTGGGATCGCTGACGTAGAGATGAAGCGTACCATCGTAGGCGTCGACGGTAGCTTTGACAGCGTTGCGAATGTAGTTGGTACCGCTGCCGGCAATGCGGCTTAGGCTGGCATCTTCGCTTAGCAGCAGTTCGACCTGATTGCTGAGCGCAAGCGGTTCAGCATAGGGATAGCGGTTGCTCAGCGTATAGCCGTCGACAATCCACTGCAGCCGACCGTCAATCACCGCCATGTAGGGATCGTTATCAAGCAGCAAAAACGGCGCGATTTGGTGAATGCGATCGCGAATGTCGCGATGATAGTGAATCCGCGACTGGCCAGTGAGGTAGTTTGACAGCAGCAGCTGAACGCTGCCCATATCGTAGGCGTAGGCGAGCTGCCGACCCAGCGAACCGATTGGCACGCCGCCCGCGCCCTCGTACTGGTGGGTGGCGTTTTCGCCGCCGAGCGGATAGTCAAATTCTTGCTGGGTTGTACCAGTCAGAATGTACTGGTCGGTGAGCTCACCGTAGTAGATGCGCGGCTGCTCAATCGTCAGGTCCACTGAGCTCTGGGGGGGCAGATCTTTAATTAGCAGCTCGGGCAGCCCTTCTTCAGTCACCTGATTGACCGGGCTCATCACCAGACCGTAGCCGTGCGTATAGACCAGCCGCTGATTCACCCAGGTCTTGGCCTGATCGGGCAGCGCCTCTGACTGCAGCTCACGCGGCGACAGCATCACCTGGCGATAGTCACCATTGAGCGTGTAGCGATCAATATCGACATCGCGAAAGCGATAGTAGGGGCGCAGCGTCTGCAAGCTGCTATAGGTATCGAGCAGCGGTCGATAGTCCCACAGGCGAATGTTGTCTACGGTGGCCGAATTTTGCCACAGCTCGGTAGCGCTCAGCTGATTTTCTACTTCAAAGCCCTCAGTGCGTACCACAGTCAGCCCGTAGGCCTGCCGCGTCAGCGAAATGTTGTGATCGATATAGGGGGTTTCTTTTTCTAGCTCGTTGGGCTCGACGACAAACTTCTCCTGCGCCCAAGGATACAGCCCGCCGAGCAGCACCAGCGCCACTAAGAAAAAGCCGGCAGCGCTAATCGGCAGCAGGAAGCCGCTGCGCCACAGAGCTACCCAAAATAGACCCGCAACCACCAGCGAAATTAGCCCCAATACCCAGTATGACTGCAGCCGCGCATGGGCATCCACGTAGCCGGCTCCAAATACGACACCGTCAGACGAATAAAGCAGCTGATAGCGGGCTAGCCCAAAGCCCAGCGCGATCGCAATGGCCAGCAGCGAGAGCAGAATACAGATGTGGGTTTTAGCCTCGCCGGTCAGAAAATATTTCCAACCGCGCTCGGGTCGAATTTCGCCTTTAAAGCCGTAGAGCCCCAGCGGTATCAGCACGCTCCAAATGAGCAGCTCCAGCAGGCCCTTGTGCAGCTGCTCGTATAGCGGCAGCCGAAAAATGTAAAAGCTAATGTCGCGGCCGTAAAGCGGCTCGGTCGCCTCAAAGCTAATCAGGTTGAGAAACTTCAGCACGGTTTCCCAAGCGCCAGCACTCTCAATGGCGGTGCTCAGCGCCAGCAGCGTGATCAGCGTCAAGCTGGCATAGCGAATGATCAGCGGCACGTAGGGATCCCAACTGCGATTTTCGCGGACGATGAACTGCCGATCGCGCGTAATTTGCTGAGCGATGCGATAGTTGAGATACAGCGCCAGCCAGCAAATGACGAAGGTGACAGCTGCGATCGCCACCTGCCAGCGCAGCCTGATCCAAAACACCGAGGCAAACCCGGCTGCGTTAAACCACCAGACCTCAGTCAGCAGGTGAACCAGCGTTTGCGAGGTAGTCAACCCGATCAGCAGCAGGCCAATCAGCCAGAGCAGTCGCGGACGAGAGCGAACCTTGGTCATGCACGCGGCAAACAGTAGACAATGATTCCAACTTACCGCGCTCGCTGCCGTTATGACATTAATTCGCACCTTCTCCGTCGACGCGCTCTGCGTTGAAATCTACGATACGCCAGCGGCGCTGGCTGAGGCAGGGGCTCGGCAGCTAATTGAGCAGCTGGCTCAGGCGCTTACCGCACCGTCGCCGGTCGGCGCCGTCTTTGCCACCGGCAACTCTCAGCTGCCGCTGCTAAAGCAGCTGCGCTATCAGCCGGAGGCGCTAGACTGGTCGCGCGTCATTGGGTTTCATCTAGATGAATATCTGGGACTAGCAGCCAATCATCCGGCTAGCTTTCAGCACTACCTGCTGCAGCAGATCGCTCAGGCACTGCCGTTCGGAGCCTTCCACTACCTGCAGGGCGACGCACTCGAGCCGATTGTAGAATGCGACCGGTATGAGCAGCTCTTGCGATCGCACCGGCTAGCGGCTGGCCTGCTGGGCATTGGCCGCAACGGTCATCTGGCCTTCAATGAACCCTCGGTAGCGCGACCCGGCGAGCCGCGCTGGGTCAAGCTGGTCAGGCTGGCGCCGCAAAATCAGCAGCAGGTAGGGAGCGGCAGCTTTAGCAGCCGCACCGCCGTACCGGAATACGCCTATACGCTAACGCTGAGCGCGCTGTTTGGCATACAGCGGCTGATTTGCCTAGCCTGGGGTGAGGCCAAGGCCAGTATCGTCAAAACTGCTCTAGAATCACCGGTTCGGGCAGCCTGTCCGGCTTCTCAGCTGCGTCGGCACCCGCAGGCAACGCTGCTGCTAGATTGCGCTGCGGCTGGTCAGCTATCGTAACGACTCTGGCGACTGATTGACTATCCGCCAAAGGGGGTGAGACGGTCCCTGCCGGTCAATTTGAGCCAGCTGCTGCTCTAGGCGCGCCCGCTCAGTTGGGGTCATGCCCCACAGCATGTGCCGGCTTTCGTTGATTAGCAGCGCCACGGTCAGCCCGACGCAAAGCCCCAGCCCTAAACTCGCCAGCCGATTGTAGGCCAGCGCATAGCGCACCGCCGTCCAGGTGAAATACTGCAGCCAGAGTTGAAAATCGCTTCTGAGCTGCCACAGGCTGAACAGCCCTACCGTTAGCCACAGGCCAAGCGTCACCCGCCACCAGGTGCGCAACATTTGCTGCCGCAGGGCTTCGATGGCGTTTGAAGTCGCCTCGCTGGGTCCGTTCTCGCTGGGTCTCATCATGCTTAGCAGCCAGGCCAGATGCCAATCTTCAGTCGGTCTGCAGCTCAGTGTCGTCAGCTGGCAGCTCATCGGGCAGACGATCGGTGGGCTGCGGGCCGCGAGAGCGCCACCAGGCCAGCAGCGTGCTAGCAATAAAAATGCTGGAGTAGGCCCCCGCAATAAAGCCGATAATCAGGGCTAGGGCAAAAAACTTTAGCGTCTCCCCGCCAAACAGCACAATGGCAACCAGCGACAGAACGGTGGTAAAGGTGGTGTTGATCGAGCGCGCCAACGTCTGATTAACCGAGCTGTCAACCACGTCATTGATGGGCTTATGCGATCGCAGCTTCAGATTTTCGCGAATGCGATCGTAGATCACCACCGTATCGTTGACCGAAAAACCCACAATCGTCAGCAGCGCTACGATAAACAGGCTGTCGGCCTCGTAGCCGAGGGTGAGCCCCAGGATAGAAAAAATGCCGAGCGTCACTAGCACGTCGTGCAGCAGCGCCACCAGCGCCAGCACCGCATAGTCAAATTGAAAGCGCAGGCTGAGATAGATCGTGATGCCAGCAAAGGCCACCAGCAGCGCCAGTAGTCCAGCCGTGAGCAGCTGCTGACCAATGGTGGGACCAACAGTGTCAATCTGCGCCGTAGCCGGATCAAAGTCGCCCACTGCGCCTGCCAATGCCTGCTGCAGCTGCGTTCGCTGATCGACATCGAGATCGCGCGTGCGCACTGAGAGCGCCTGCCGATCTTCGCCAAGCAGCTGCACGCTGCTGTTTTCTAGTCCCTGCTCGGCCAGTACCTGCCGCACCGTGCCTAGATCGATTGGCCCATCACAGACACCCGCCGCCGCGCAGTCGCGCTCTAGCTGCAAACGGGTGCCACCCACAAAATCAAGGCTCGGTCGAATTGGCGCATTAAACTGCGTCCAGGAAACCGCCATGGCGGCAATGCCTGCCAAAATTACAATGCTAGAGAGCGTCCACCAGAGACCGCGCTGTTTTATGACGTTGAGTTTCATACTTTCAGAGGCTGGCGTTAAGAAGCTGAAGAAGACGGCGAGGCCGATGTCCGAGCGGAGATGCCGGGGCAAAAATAGTCTGGCTTACGAAACTGAGGTAGCCCAATCAGCGTAAACAGCAGCGTACGCGAGCAGGTAAGCGCCGTAAACAGGCTAATGAGCACGCCAATTGCCAGCGTCAGCGCAAAGCCCTTGACCAGACCAGCGCCAAACCAAAACAGCGCCGCACAGGCAATCAAAGTCGTGACGTTGCTGTCAAGAATGCTAGAAAAGGCGCGATAGAAGCCTGATTCAACCGAGCGGTAAAGCGTCTTGCCAGCGCGCAGCTCTTCGCGCGTGCGCTCAAAAATCAGCACGTTGGCATCGACCGCCATGCCGATACTCAAGATAAAGCCGGCAATGCCCGGCAGCGTCAGCGTTACCCCCAGCAGGCTGTAGGCAGCCCAGGTAAGAATGGCGTAGATAACCAGCGCCAGATCGGCCAGCAGCCCCGGTAGCCGATAGTAGATAGCCATAAAAATTAGCACCAGCACTAGGCCAGACACGCCGGCATAGAGGCTGCGCTGGATGCTATCACGCCCGAGCGTCGCGCCTACGGTGCGATTTTCAACCACCTCAACCGGCAGCGGCAGCGCACCGCCGCGCAGCTGAATTTCTAGGTCGCGCGCTGACTCAGCTGTAAAGTTTCCAGAGATGACGGCGCTGCCACCGGTGATGCCGGTCTGGGCATACTGCACATCTACGACCGGTGCGCTAATTAAATCATTGTCTAGAAAGATGCCGATACTGCGACCGGTGCCGGCGATATCGCGGGTCAGCTGGGCAAACAGATCGCCACCCTCGTCATTGAACTCTAAAACCACTTCCCAGGCGTTGCTGGTGCCAATTGGGCGAGCCAGCGCATCGCGCAGCTTGTCGCCA
>JAAHIA010000540.1 GCA_010671975.1 Leptolyngbya sp. SIO4C1
GCGCTCAGATCACGAAGCGGATGTTTTTGGCGACGAGTCATGGCAAGAAACCATTGAAGGGACTGCATCTGATTTTAACCAATCCCACTACAGAAATGGCCATGTTCATGCCAAATGACCCACTAGTTGAACTGATCACACGCTCTCTCCGTAAAATTCTTTCTGCGTTTCTGACCTCTGTGCGAACAATCTCATGGGCCTCATTCTCGACCATATAAGCAACTTCTGTTTCGGCTTTCTTGCGTACTCTCTCTACGGCATCTTGAATAGATGCTTCCGAAAAGTCATGAATATTACGAATATTCTCTTTAGCAAAATCCTGAAAATCTTTGAAGCTTTTGCCAAAAAAATAGGCAATTATGCTCCCAGCAACACCTAACACAATAAATATCAGTTTGATGGATTCGATGAACTGACTATGGCTCTGCTTAAGAAACTCAAGCTGATTCTTGAGCAGTTCAATATCAGCAGGGGCAGTTTGAGATAGAAAATTAGGGATCATGATTGTCCTAGGCATAAACAAGTCAGCCGACATTAACACATAATATAAGTTGATGAATTAGATTAAACGATGAGTAGAGCAACAACTGCTAATGAAGGTACGGATAAAGTCATCATTTCCCTGACCCTGACAAACTGGATTGATCAGGTTCTAACAGAGCGAGATTTTATCCTAGCTGAGCAAGTACGTTCCATCACGGTCGACGATGCGCTGGTCGATATGGGCGCAACTCGCCTTTGCCTGCCCGCCGACATCATTCAACAGCTGGGCCTGAAGCTAACAGCGACAATAGACGCTCAGACCGCAACTGGGCCACAGACCGTCAACGTCTATGAGGGGCTTAAGCTAACCGTTGAAGGCCGAGAAGGACGCTATGACTGTGTAGAGCTACCGGCCGGGCAGACGCCGCTCCTGGGGTTGATTCCCTTAGAAGACCTGGGTCTAGAACCCGATTTGCAAAACCAGCGGCCGCGCCATCTGACCACCACCGGCAAAGAAACCTACATGACCGTGCTATAAAAACAAGCGCTGCACGTCGCAGGCAAAACCGGGCAGCAGCGGCGAGGTCAGCATGTCACCTGGAAACAACGTCTCTACCAGCTGAAGCAATCCCGACTGACGGCGATAGACCTCAACCTGCTTCAAGCGCCAGTCCAGAATCCAATAGTCTTGTACCCCTCGACTGCCGTAGAGCTTTAGCTTCATCTCACGATCTCGCCGTTCGTTGTCCGTGCCAGGAGAAAGCACCTCAACAATCAACTCTGGCGCAACCGTCAAATGTCCAGCATCATCTAAGGCCGCCGCCAGACGCTCCTTGCTAATCCAAACCACATCAGGAATGACATTATCCGCGTCGCTGAAAATCACGCCAGGAGCTTGAGCTACTTCCCCTAAGCCCGTTTCAACTGACCAGTTTCTTAGCTCTGCGTAGGCATTGCCACAGGCTTTTTGGTGCCCCCAGTGAGGTGCTCTTGTCACTAGCAGCTCTCCATCAATAATTTCGTAGCGATTGCTGCTTTCAGGGAGCAGTTCGAGGTCAGCCGTCGTCCACCGCACAAGCGGATCAACTTGTTGAGTCATAATTCACCTCTGCTGAGGAATAGCCCTATTGTATCAAGGCTACCACCTACGCCACCTGCGATCGCACCCACGCTCGCACAGCGCGCCGCAGGGCCAATCGACTATCCGGCTCTAGACCAGCTTGTTCAGCCTGCTTTCGCTAGGTTGTAGACCCATAGCTTTCATAGTCTAGACTGAGCGTTTCGCTAATATCCTTAATGGCGTCTCCCAGCGTTTCCTTAAAATACTCATGTTCTGGTAGGGGAGCCATAATTTCTAGCAGGCCGCCGTCATAGGCAATGCGCGTACCGCGATGTTCTCCTAATTCCTCTAGAATGGCCTCAAATTCAGCCCAGCTAACCTCGCGCAGCAGCAAGCCGTGTCCTGGGGGCACTTCCAACTGTCTAAGCTGTAAAGTCACCATTGGCAATCGCTCTAGATCTTTAGCTGATTCGTTTCTCAATTCTACTCGAATATAATATCAAAGCAGCGCCGACCGCTGTTCCCCGTAGGCGACATAGGCAGAATCTACGATTGCGCCCATCAAACTCACGGGTGTGTTCGCCGAGGCATAGTACTTCAGCTCAGGAAACGTTGTTGTCAAATCATCAATCGCCGTCAGCCGGCCAAAGCCGGGACGCACGTAGGCAACCAAAATGGGGCTACCAATCCTCAGCTCGACCAGCTCTCGAATCGTGTCATTTACGATCTGTTCTCGGCGCTGATAGGCCGCTCGCCGCACCTCGCTATCATCGGCGCTGAGTTCAGGCAGATCAATGCGATCGCAGTTCACAAAGTCAATCACCAGCACGCTACCAAAGCGTCCCTGTGGGCGATGGTCGGCATCCCAATAGCGGACCTCTAAAAAGCCTCGGCTTTTGAGCAGCGCATATTCGGTCAGCGTGTCTCTGCCAGCGCCGGGCAAATAGTAATCAACGACTGTCCTGCCAATAATCTGCTCTGTTCGCAGCGTTTTTTGCAAACTGGCGGACTCGGCGGCAATCAGCGGCTCAATATGCGTCTCTAGCTCCTGGCGAATAATTCTCCCGGCCATCTCTTTGGCATCATCTAAGCTGTTTTTAAACAGCCACCCGCCGATAGCGGAGAGCACTACAGCCAGTCCGGCAAGCACTGTCAGATTCCACTGCATCGCCTCAATATATTGAGAGAAGCTAGCCGTTAAGTCTTGATTTTCCTGTTTTAGAAATTCAATCTGCGTCGTCAATCCATCGCTCAGCACCTGGTTGGTATTTTGCAAAGCTTCTACCTGAGCCTGGAGAATTTCAACCTGCTGAGCCAAATCCGGCAGCGTTGGAGTCTGTGCTAAATTGTTAGCCCAGCCGATGAGCATACTTGTGAAAGACCCGTCCATAGCGGTGCGATCGCGTATCAACTACTCTGCTAGGATTACA
>JAAHIA010000541.1 GCA_010671975.1 Leptolyngbya sp. SIO4C1
CTGGGTTCCACGTATTGTGTAGTATTGCCCTTTTAATTCCATAGGTCTTGAGGAAAAGCTAATACTTAAGATAGATGTTCCCTTGTATTCAGGATATTGAGGTTTCTTGGGAGTGTTGTGATAAACGTAGTAGAGTTTATGATTCCCTGCTTCAATAGTAGGATATGCAACTAAAGTGTAAGATTTTGAAGTTGCACTACATAAATTCATGTTGATTTTCCAAAGATTTTGCTTAACTCTAACTCTTGCGGCCAATTCTTTTTCTTGATTTGATGCTGCATCAATAAAAATTATCTTGCCGTCCCATATACCATTTATATCGGGGAAGTATACTTCTGAAATGATCGGTATTTTCTCCCAAATTGCTCGCCAGAAATAAATTGATATAAGGAATGCAAAAACATCTAAAATAGTTATGCTGACTCCAATATATCTCGTTATTTCTAGAGATTTATTTGAGGGGCTGAGAAAATATAGAAGAACCAAAATTAATCCGACATTTAAGAAAGCAAAAGTTGTAAGAATCTTACGTCCAGGCAGTAGATGAAACATGGCATTTTACATTTCAATTGATGGAGATGACACAGGTAGTAAGATAGCTATAAGCTACTTTGAAAATAACGAGAAAAAGCTTTCTCAAGTTATTCAAGATCTGCATCATATTTTATCCAGGATACAAGAATATTTGATAAACATGGGATTTGAAATTATTTTTTGTGCTGCTGATGGAATTGCCTGCAAAGGCAAACATCTCAATGTAGACGAGTTTGCCAAATATCTTAAGGTTGTGGGGGACCCAGGTTATACATTTTCTGCAGGTATCGGAAGTGATTTGCAGAGCTCTTATTTTGCTCTTAAATATGCTAAATCAGCAGGCAAAAATATATCTGTTATTTGCAAAGAAAAAATAATCTTCCAGATAGTCTAAGATTTAGGTCATTACTAATTTTAAAAGAAAGCTTTGTAGGTTTACCGAATGTTTACTGATGCAGGCGTGAGCAGCAAGTGTCGTATAAACTTGTCTGCCTATTTATCTACAGCCTAATCCTTTCAATCTCATCAAGGCTGATTGTATCGCCCCGCCGGTCATACAGTGCCGTAGTCCTCACATCCTCATGAGCAGCTATCCGCTGAGCATTATCCCGACTACCTCCGTTATGCAGGAAGTTCGTGATCCCTGATGCCCTGAAGGTATGGTTACACGCTTCCGTATTCACCTCGGCGGCCAGCGCCCGCCGCTTAATCATCGCCCAAGCTTCCTGCCGCTGGAGGCGCTCGCCGGTAAGCTTTCGTGTTTTGCCAGGTGATGTTTGAAAGAGGGGAGCGTCCTTCAGTTCACCAAACCCTCCTTCGTATATATAGATGTCGAGGTATTCTTCAGCTTTATGATGAACTGGTACCTCGTGATACTTCCCACCTTTTTCATGGAGCCGGAACCAGTATCGCTTACCCTTCTTAAAATAGTCTTTGATGTCCATCCCAAGCACGGCACCGATGCGAGCAAAGCTGTAGAACATGGTGGCCATCAGTGCGCGATCGCGTAAGCCTACGATGTAAGAAGTGTCGATGCTGTTAAAGAGCTGCACCATCTCCTCGTCAGAGAGCACGGGGGTTTTGCCTTGTTTGACACGGTGTTTGATGCCGCGCACTTCGGTGGCAGGATTGTCTTGTAATGTGCCACCAGCTACTAACCAACGGAAAAGAGACTTGATGGCTGAAAGGTGTTGGTTTCGGGTTTGGGCTGAGCCTGGGTGGAGTTCGATGTATTTGGCGATCACAAGCGAGTTGACCTGGTGGAGATCGAGGCCGGGGTAACAGTCTTCGAGCCAGTTGAAGAATTGGAAGAGGGCTCGGGCATAGGCTTGCCGGGTGTTGAGGTTTCTAATCTCGGAGGTGAAGAAGGTGATGAAGCGATAGGTGGTGCGCTCGTCGGTTCGGGTGAAGATAACAGGCAGGGGAAAATCTGACTCTAGTAGTACTGGAGTACTGTTTTGGGGAGCTGGGGTCAGATCGGTCATTTTTTGCCCTTTGGGTGCCCAAATCGGGGATTATTATTCTGTGTGAGTATAGTATTACATAAAGGGAGATTATGTAATACTATTGATTTCTTCGA
Source organism: Leptolyngbya sp. SIO4C1 (assembly GCA_010671975.1). GTDB lineage: Bacteria > Cyanobacteriota > Cyanobacteriia > Phormidesmidales > Phormidesmidaceae > SIO4C1. The sequence continues at coordinate 2,114 of JAAHIA010000541.1, forward strand.
TATGACTTTATTCTTCTAAAGAAGTATTACCTAAGCTAGGTGTCGTATAAATTTTGACATTATCTCTATTGGTAAATTGTTGGGTGGTAGGCTTCGATCGCTTTAAAGGAAGCTCAACGAACAAAGAGAACTAATTAGACTTACCTGTAAGACAGTGATATATGGAAAGACTTGCATGGAAAAACAACAAACTTAGTTCTAAGGCATGAGAGACAACAAGTTAGCTCCAAATAATCATTTCGGCCCAATGGATATTCTTCATGGTGAATCCTTCGGTAGGAACCCAGCCGATGGTGCATCTCTTGAGGAAAGTCTTCTCCCTATGGGGCATCATGAGAATATGTCACCTGCGGAAGCAGCAGCACGAGAAGAGGCGGCCATGCGCGATAAATTGCTTCCGGGCGCTCGAGAGCGTGTTTTGAATGCAAAGACTACTGGTGAAGCAAGAAAAGCTGCTGAGGAGTTCTTCTACGATATTGGCAAACCAGTTAGTGACATAAACTATGTTGGGCCACTTGAAAGAGCAGCTGATATTTTATCCATGCCAGACGGTGGATTTACCCAGGTGATCGATAGTGATGTACCAATAGAACGGGATGAAAGCTTGCATCAAAGGCTAAGAAATAAACTATTCGGATATGACTAATATTGCAGAGCATATTACCTGCTGGGTTGTCCATCAGGCATGATGACGTTTACAAAGCGAGGATTGCCAAAGAGATAGGATCGGATATTAGCCGACCTAGTTAGATCAGAGTTAATGAAATCAATGCCTCTCACCCTCGCCTCTTCAAAGTTCATTTGGATAACAGAACTTTCGATGTGAGCATTTCTAAGTGATGCACCATAGAATGA